>JAPUFZ010000187.1 GCA_027293245.1 Gammaproteobacteria bacterium | reverse complement strand
TGAATGAGCCCCCAGGAAATCGCCTGCGTGTGGCTTTATCGGGCTTGACCATGGCCGAGCACTTCCGAGACGAGGGCCGTGATGTACTGATGTTCATAGACAATATTTACCGCTACACACTGGCCGGTACCGAAGTATCGGCACTGTTGGGTCGGATGCCGTCCGCGGTAGGTTATCAGCCTACCCTGGCGGAGGAAATGGGTGTCCTTCAGGAGCGTATTACTTCAACCAAAACCGGTTCTATCACCTCGTTCCAGGCGGTTTATGTGCCGGCTGACGACTTGACCGATCCGTCGCCAGCGACCACCTTTGCGCATCTGGATGCGACCCTGGTATTGTCTCGTCAAATCGCAGAACTGGGTATCTACCCGGCGGTTGATCCACTCGATTCGACCTCTCGAATCCTCGATCCGAACGTCGTCGGCAGCGAGCATTACGATACCGCACGCGATGTTCAGGGCACCCTGCAACGCTATAAAGAGTTGAAAGATATCATTGCCATTCTGGGTATGGACGAGTTGTCTGAAGAAGACAAGCTGGCAGTAACCCGTGCGCGTAAAATGCAGCGCTTCCTGTCACAGCCATTCTTCGTTGCCGAGGTATTCACCGGTGCACAGGGTAAATTCGTGTCGCTGAAAGACACTATCGCCGGATTTAAGGCGATCATGGACGGCGACATGGACCAGTATCCGGAGCAGGCATTTTACATGGTCGGCGGCATCGAAGAAGTTGCCGAAAGAGCGAAACAGCTGTAAGGAGCGATCATGGCCAATACCATAAAGGTAGATATTGTCAGTGCCGAAGAGTCCATATTCTCGGGTGAGGCATATATGGTATTTGCACCCGCGGTAATGGGTGAAGTCGGTATCGCTCCGCGCCATACACCACTTATCTCCCCGTTGAAACCCGGTGAAGTGCGGCTCGATATGGGTGATGGTAAGGAAGAGTTCTTCTATATCTCCGGCGGTATTCTCGAGGTACAGCCACACCTGGTAACGGTACTCTCAGATACCGCAATTCGAGCCCATGACCTCAACGAGGCGGCAGCGCTGGAGGCGAAGAAACGCGCCGAAGCGGCCCTGGCGGATCAAAAATCTGATCTGGATGTCGCCAGGGCAAAAGCCGAACTTGCCGCCGCCGCTGCTCAAATTGCCGCGATTAAAAAGCTGAGAAGGAAATAAACCAGAATCCGACCATTTGTGACAGTTTTTGAAAAAGGAGGCTTATGCCTCCTTTTTTTTTGATGTTGGTTTACAATAGCCGCAGATCCAGTGATCGCTACAGGAAGGGCAATGCCACTTAGTATTATTATTCTCGCTGCGGGACAGGGTACCCGCATGAAGTCTTCGCGACCCAAGGTTGTTCACCCGGTTGCCGGCAGGCCCATGCTGCTGCATGTCGTCGACACCAGCCTGTCACTTAAGCCTGACCAGGTGATCGTCGTTGTCGGCTATGGGTCAGATACGATACGCGAGCTGATGAAAGGCCAGGGGCTTGGATTTGTCGAGCAACCGCAACAACTGGGTACCGGCCACGCACTGGCACAATGTCTGGGCGATTTGAATCAGGGCAACGATGTTCTGGTTTTGAACGGTGATGGACCTTTGGTCAGGGCCGAGACCCTGCAAGACCTGCTGAGGCATGCCAGTGGATCGAGTGTCAGCTTACTGAGCTTTATGGCCGAAGACCCCCATGGCTATGGGCGTATTCTGCGTAACGACGATGGTAGCGTGAATGCCATCGTCGAGGAAAAGGATGCCAGCGCGGAGGAAAAAAAGATCCGTGAATCCTATTCAGGCATATTGTTTATCGAGGCGAGTAAAGTCAGGGTTTTGGTTGAAAAGCTGGACAACAATAATACCCAGGCTGAATATTATCTGACCGACGTGGTAAAGCACGCAATAGCCGAAGGCCTGAATGTCTCGGTGACTATCTGCCCGGACGCAGACGAGGTGCGAGGGATAAACAACCAGGTTCAGCTCGCCGAGGTGGAGTCGATTTATCGAGCGCGGCGGGCCGGGGAATTAATGCAACAGGGCGTCAAGCTATACGATCCGGCACGCATCGATGTCCGTGGCAGTTTGCAGGTTGGCTGTGATGTTGAAATTGACATCAATTGTGTATTTGAAGGTGATGTGAGGCTTGATGATAATGTTCGAATTGGCGCCAACTGCGTGATTCGCAATGCAAAGATTGGTGCGTACAGCAATATCCTGCCGATGACGACCATCGATGAGGCGATTATCGGCCGTCAAGTTTCGATCGGCCCCTATGCGCGGATCAGGCCGGGGACCGAATGTGACGATGATGTGAAAATCGGCAATTTTGTCGAGATTAAAAAGACCAAAATTGGTAGCGGCAGCAAAGTCAATCATTTGAGCTATATTGGTGATACCGATATGGGCAGCGGTGTGAATATTGGTGCCGGTACCATTACCTGCAATTACGACGGCATTAATAAATTTAAAACCATTATTGAAGACCAGGTATTTATCGGTTCAAATTCGCAACTGGTTGCACCGGTTACCATTGCCAGGGGCACGACAATCGGTGCGGGGTCGACAATTACCAGGGATACGCCGGCCGATAAACTGACGCTGTCGAGGTCTAAACAGGTGACCCTGGACAACTGGAAAAAGCCGACCAGAAAAATTTGAGCCGGGAAAATTAGAGAATAAACAAATGTGTGGAATAGTTGGCGCCCTGGCGCAAAGAGATGTGAGTTCAATCCTGTTGGAGGGATTACGCCGCCTGGAATACCGGGGATACGATTCGGCCGGGCTTGCCATTATTAATCAGCAAAAACTCGAGCGTTTCCGGGCCCTCGGCAAGGTACAGCAACTAACCGATCGGGTGCCGCTGGATCAGGCTGGCAAAATCGGTATTGCCCATACCCGCTGGGCCACCCATGGCAAACCCTCCGAGACCAATGCCCACCCACATTTTTCGAGGGACCGTATCGCCGTAGTGCATAACGGGATAATTGAAAACTATAGAGAAATTCGCGAGAACCTGCTCGCGGCAGGTTATGAGTTTGCCTCGGAAACCGACACCGAGGTGATAGCTCATTTGATAGAAAGCTACTATGAAGACGATTTGTACGCGGCGGTAAAGCAGGCGGTCGACCAGCTCAGGGGTGCTTTCTCACTCGGTATTATCGCCACAGGTGATTCGCCTGCACTGGTAGCCTGCCGTAGAGGAAGCCCGCTGGTTGTGGGTGTTGGTATCCATGAGAATTTTATTGCCTCGGATGTTTCTGCATTGCTGCCGGTTACCAATCGATTCGTATACCTCGACGAGGGGGATTTTGTGGTGCTCAATGCTGAGGGTTATGCGCTGTATGACTCGGCAGGTAAGCCAAAGGAACTCGAAATTACTGTGAGCGAGCGAACCGGCGATTCGACCTTTAAAGGCAACTACCGCCATTTCATGCAAAAGGAAATCCACGAGCAGGCGCGCGCCATCACGGATTGTCTGGTGGGTCGAATTGATACAACGACAGTGCTTGATTCGATCTTTGGATCGGAGTCGGAAGCGGTATTTACTCAACTGCAGAACATCCAGATCGTCGCTTGCGGCACCAGCTATCATGCAGGGCTTGTTGCCAAATACTGGATTGAAGCGATCCTCGGCATATCCTGCCAGGTTGAAGTGGCAAGCGAATTCCGCTACAGGAAAACGGTAGTGCCGAAGCACACGCTGTTTGTGACGCTGTCACAGTCTGGTGAAACAGCAGATACCCTGGCGGCATTACGAAACCTGTCGAGCGATAACTATTGTGGCTCGCTGAGCATTTGTAATGTGCCTGAATCACCCCTGGTACGCGAATCCAGCCTGGTTTTGATGACCCGTGCCGGCCCCGAAATTGGCGTTGCCTCCACCAAGGCATTTACCACGCAGCTGGTATCGATGTTGCTACTGGTAATTTCGATAGGCAAGCTACGCAATCTGAATGAATCCAGGATCGCCTCGATCGTCAGGGAGCTAATCGAGCTGCCGCGCCAGATTGAACAGCTACTGCGGCTTGATGCGCAAATTGAATTGATTGCTGAAGATTTCATCGATAAGCAGCACGCCCTGTTTCTGGGCAGGGGTGAGCACTATCCAATCGCGATGGAAGGTGCGCTCAAGTTGAAGGAAATATCTTATATCCATGCCGAGGCCTATCCCGCAGGTGAACTGAAGCATGGCCCACTGGCACTGGTCGATTCTGAAATGCCGGTCATCGTCGTTACCCCGAATGACGAGCTGTTGGAAAAACTGCAATCCAACATGCAGGAAGTCAAAGCGCGCGGTGGAAAGCTATATGTATTTGCGCACCAGGGCGCCAAGCTCGACCAGAGCGGTGACGATGTCGTGGTCGAAATGGATTGCGAAACTAGCTGGGTGACACCGATTCTGTCAACCATCCCGTTACAATTGCTGAGCTACCATGTCGCCGTACTAAGAGGTACCGACATCGACCAGCCACGTAACCTGGCGAAGTCGGTTACGGTTGAGTAATAAACTAGCCCGCATTTCTCACCAGTCTTCTCGGCAACTGCTCCATGCGTTGCTCTACCTCCTGCATTGCTCTACTACTGCACATCCATGTGCATATCGTGACAAATGCTGGTGAGAAATGCGGGCTAGCCGCTTTTCATCTGATTCAGTATATGCAGGCCTTTGAGCAGGTTGAGGGCTTCGAATAACTGAAAGTCGGTTTCAGCCAGTTTATCGGACTCGTTTTCATCCTCGGACTTCGCGTCTGTCTCGCCGTTCGGGTTACTAAGCCGGCCTTTGAGGTCGCTCTCGGAAATTGAGGCCCTTTCTTTTTCACCGTTAGATGTAATTTTCAATGTGCTCAGTTTGATATCCGGAACTATGCCTGTGGCCTGGATTGAGCGACCGCTGGGGGTAAAGTATCGCGCAGTGGTTAACTTCACGGCTGAACCATTGCGCAATTCCTGGATAGTTTGAACCGACCCCTTACCAAAGGATTTGGTACCCATGATAATCGCACGCTTATGGTCCTGCATTGCACCGGCGACGATTTCCGAGGCTGAAGCCGAACCACCATTAATTAATACTACCAGGGGTGCGCCGTTCAGACTATCACCCGGTGTGGCGATGTATCGGTGGCTGGAATCTTCGATACGGCCCTCGGTATAAACGATTAAACCTTTATCGATAAAGGCATCTGAAACACCCACGGCTCCATTGAGTACACCGCCCGGGTTGTTACGCAGGTCGAGCACCAGGCCTTCGAGTTTGCTTTCCTTTTGCAAATCTGAAATTGCCTTGAGCAGATCGGTGGTAGTACGCGACTGGAAATTGGTTATACGAACGTAACCATAACCAGGTTCCAGCATGCGATTTTTGACGCTCTTGACCCGAATTATTTCTCGCGTAATGGTTATCACCAGTGGCTTCGACACACCTTCCCTGACGATGGTAAGCTTTATGTCGGTATTTGGCTCGCCGCGCATGATCTTGACCGCATCGTTGAGAGTCATGCCTTTAACCTGCTTGTTGTCAAGCATGATAATGAGGTCGCTGGCCTGGACACCGGCGCGTGACGCTGGTGTATCGTCGATCGGTGAAATGACCTTAACGAAACCATTCTCCATACTAACTTCGATGCCAAGGCCCCCGAATTGCCCGGTAGTACCGATCTTCAGATCATCAAACTCGGCGGTATTTAAAAATGATGAGTGTGGGTCAAGGCCGCTGAGCATGCCTCGAATGGCATCCTCGATCAGGGTTTTGTCATCTACGCTTTCGACATAATCAGATTTGATGCGCGAGAAAACTTCGGTAAAAGCCTGTAGTTCCTCAAATGGGATATCCTGATCATCTTTAAGCGCAAAGACGCTAGGCCCGATTGCCAGTGATAGACCGAGCACGATACCTACAACGAAGTAGGTTGAAATTCGTAATTTATAAAGCATTGTTCTCTCCGCATGCCATGCGCTAATTGTAGACCAGAATTAACTCAAGAAGTTGTAAACAATTGATAACTTCTCGAGAATCTCTGAATATGGGCTGGAATATTACAATAATGCCAAATATTAAGAACCAAACTAATGATCAGGAATTGAACCGGTTTCCAGTTTTGCACCACCGTGTCGGGTTTTGCGGTTTTCCTTTTTTCCGGATCTCAAAATAAAGACCGGATTTTTGCTGCCCGCCACTATTACCAATACTACCGATTATATCACCGGACTCAACCCATTCCCCGGCTGATTTGAACAAAGATTCATTGTGTCCGTATAAAGAAAGATAGGAATTACCATGGTCGATGATGATCAGGTTACCCAGTCCGCGAAGCCAGTCGGCAAACGCCACGCGACCATGTGAAATGGCTTTTACATGCTCGCCTGCAGAGGCATAGATCATAATACCCTGCCAGCGCAGGGTAGAAAGATGTTTCTGGCGTCCGAACAGCTTTTCGACCTTGCCATCAACCGGCCAGGCTAGTTGCCCCCGCAATTTGGCAAATGGCCTCCTGTCAAATTCAGGCTCGGGAGTATCGATCAGGATTTCCTGAATTGATCGGATCAGGTCCTGCAGTCGAGATGCCTCGTCTTCCAGGCGAGTTAGATTGCCGCCCTGTTTCTTGAGCTGCTTGTCCAGTGCGCTGATAATTGTTTTACGCTTCGATCGATCCTTATCGAGTTGTGCCTTTTGTGTTTTTAGTAACTGGTGGCTATTTTCAAGGTCTTGCCTGGTGCTATCGATGGCGGCCTCGGTTGCGAGAATCTTGTCGATATTTTTCTGCACCGTATCAATCAGATCAGCGCGCGCTTCAGAGAAATACTGATAATATACCAGGTTGCGTTGCAGGTCTCCTGGACTCGTAGGTGAAAAAAGCAACTTAGCTTTCTCTTCCCGACCCAGGGTAAAGGCTGCATAAACTTGCTGTGCGAGGACATGGTTTTCCCGGATCAGTTGCCGCTGATGTTTGCTGCGTGCTGATCGGAGTTTTTTCAATTCAGTCCGTTTTTGTTTGATTTTCTTTTCCTAGTCTCGAATCTTGCGACTGACACTGGCGACATCACGCTCAATATTTTTAAGCTGACTGGTATAGCGCGATTTACTGTCTTGCTTGACGTCGATAACCAGTTTCAGTTGTTCTATTTTCGTCTGCAGTGCTTTAAGCGCAGCTTGTTTTTGCGTTTTTTCACTGGCATAAACTGTCAGAGCAAACATACAGCAGCCTAGAACCGTGACTAGCAGAACCCGCCGGGTGATCGAATTGATGGTTTTAGCGTTCATATTATAGAGTTCTTTTGAGCCTGACTGTACTCAATAATACTGGGGGTATTTCATGGGTCGAGATCATACTGGAAACCATCTGAATTGGCGAACAGGAGCTCTGGACAATCATTTTCGATTCGTTCATAATCAATCGCTAATATTATTGTTTGGTAATAAACCACGAATGAATTTCGATCCAGTTAAACCGATTGGCGCCTCGCAATTATTGGCGCGCCAGGAAGACATCGAAATTGCCTCGCGTTCGTTGAAAGCAATGTCACACCCGCTGCGGCTAAAAATTCTTTGTACGCTCGGTAGCCAGGAAGTCAGCGTCCAGAAAATAGTTGATAATGTTGGCACCTCGCAAAGTAATATATCGCAACACCTCGCGATATTACGCGATAAGGGTATACTTGCGTCGCGCAAAGACGCCAATAAAGTTTATTACCGTGTCGGAGATGCCCGCACCCTGCGTTTGATCAGCATGATGCAAGAAGTTTTCTGTGCCTCTTAATATCAGAGTTTGCCTGGCGACCTGATTATTCGTTTTTATTGAACTATGTTAATACAACTCACTGAATTCTCATCAAATCACCCTATGCTAGTGGTTGCTTTCGCCGCACTGCTAATCGCTGTATTTTTCAACGAGTTTAGACATGCTTCACAAAATTTCTCGAGCCTGACTCCCGCAGGCGCGATTACGCTGATCAACAACGAAGACGTAATACTACTGGACGTGCGCGAACCAGCCGAAACGGTAATTGGCAAGATTACCAAAGCCATTCAAATACCAGTAAGCTCTATCACTCAACGCATCGGTGAACTGGATAAATACAAGAACAAAAATGTCATTGTTTATTGCAAGACCGGTGCGCGCTCCGGCCTGGCCTGCAAGGCTTTAAACAAAGCCGGGTTTGAAAATGTCTATAACATGAGTGGTGGCATAACCGCCTGGCAAGACGCCCATCTACCGGTTAGCCGGAAATAATCAGGGCAGTTGACGATGCCCAGCCTGTATCTACAAACAACACCCTGAGAGAGTATTAAATACGATGGCCGAAGAGAATGCCCCACAAAACCATTTTTCGATTCAAAAGCTTTATGTCAAAGATGTTTCATTTGAATCACCAGATACACCGAAGGCATTTAATTTTAGCAAATGGGAACCGAAAATTGAACTCAATTTGAACCATACGCATAGCGCCATCGATGACAAAATATACGAAGCAGTATTAACCGTTACAGCGACGGTGAAACAGCAAGAAAAAACCGCATTTCTGGTAGAAGTGCAGCAGGCCGGCGTGTTCGCTATCGTAGGATTTGACGAAAACGAACGCAACTATATTCTTAGCAGCCAGTGCATGAGTATATTGTTCCCCTATGCCCGAGAGGCCATTTCCGATCTGACTAGCCGGGGCGGTTTCCCGCCATTAGTACTGACACCGGTGAATTTTGATGCTCTTTACAAGCAACACGTGCAGCAGCAGGCGGATAAAGAGCAAGCTGCGGAACAACCGAAAAAGGAAAAAGTCAAACACTAGGAGGCTGTCCGAGAATAGAATCTCTAATCAAATCTGAAAGACTCAATCCCGGAGTAATATAGATATGCAAGCCAGGGTTGCGGTATTCGGTGCTGGTGCATGGGGCACCGCGCTGGCGATTCAACTGGCGCGAAATAACGTCGAAGTCAATCTTTGGGGCCACCGGCCCGAGCATATCGAAAATTTGGCCCGCGATCGTGAAAACCGGGCTTATTTGCCGGGTATCAAATTGGCACCAAACATCCATCCGCTCACCTCGGTCGAAAATTGCTTAGAGGATGCACAGCTAGTACTGATTACGATACCCAGTAAAGCTTTCAGGGACATTTTACAGTTGTTAAAACCGGTTCTTGAACCGGATATCAGCCTGTTTTGGGCCAGTAAAGGATTTGAAATTGAAACCGGCAAACTCATGCATCAACTGGTAGTAGAAGAGCTTCCGGGTCACCATTATGGTGTTA
>JAPUFZ010000186.1 GCA_027293245.1 Gammaproteobacteria bacterium | reverse complement strand
TCGACAACGATTTATCTGAAGTGGAACCGATATTCGATGCTGATGGCACTGTATATGAGCTGGAAGACGGCGTGCGGCCTGACTCGACGATCGAAAAACTGGGCAGGTTACGCCCTGCTTTCGATAAACCCTACGGACTCGTGACAGCGGGCAACAGCGCCCAGATCACCGATGGCGCCGCCGCGCTGGTGTTAGCCAGTGAAGCAGCGGTCGAAAAATACGCACTACCGACCATGGCGAGAATCGTTAACACCGAATGGGCGGCACTCGACCCCGCTGAAATGGGCCTCGGACCGGCGCATTCGATCGCCCCGCTATTGGCAGCTGAACGATTAAAACTGGATGCGATTGATTACTGGGAAATAAACGAGGCTTTTGCAGCCCAGGTACTGGCCGTCATTGCGGCACTCGATGATGACGATTACTGTAAAAACCATCTTGGGCTTAAATCCAAAATTGGTAAAATCCCTCGCGACAAGTTGAATATCCATGGCGGCGGCGTCAGCCTCGGTCATCCCGTAGGCGCCAGCGGCGCCAGGATCGTGTTACATCTCGCCAAAGTGCTACAGGCAAATGACGCCAAACGCGGCATCGCATCTCTTTGTATCGGTGGTGGACAGGGTGGCGCCATGCTAATCGAACGCGACACGGGTAGCCTTACACCAGGGAGGGTTAAAAAATGAACCAGGAAATCATTGACTGGATAACACACACCGACGACAAGGGCATCCTCTGGCTAGTCCTGGACCAGCAGGGCACCCGGACCAATGTGCTTTCGGCTTCAGTACTGGATCAACTGGATACTCTGCTTGAGCAAATTATCGAACAGCGGCCTGCGCCTGCTGCGGTCATTTTTCGCTCCGGCAAAGCCTCGGGTTTCATCGCCGGTGCAGACGTCAAGGAATTTCTCGAGATCACCAGCACCCAGGAAGCGCTGATTCTGATCAAACGCGGGCAAAAGATTTTCAGTCGGATCGAATCGCTGCCCTGCCCTACGGTCGCTTGCATCGAAGGATTTTGTATGGGTGGAGGCACTGAACTCGCCCTCGCCTGCGACTATCGTGTGGCACTCGATGATTCGACCACAAAAATTGGCCTGCCCGAAGTGAAACTGGGTATACATCCGGCCTTTGGTGGCGTGGTACGGACAACCGAAATGATGAGGCCGTTGCATTCACTGGATATGATGTTATCCGGCCGTGCCCTTTCTGCAAGACAGGCAAAGGCCATCGGTCTCGTCGACCTGGTGCAGCCGAAACGCCAGATTAAGCGGGCCGCCGAACAACTGGCACTGTCACGCCCGGCAAAACAAAAAATGCCCTTGCTCGGAAAGCTGCTTTCGCTACCCGGCATTCGCCATCTACTCACCGGTTACATGAAGAAGCAGGTGGCAAAAAAGGCTTCCAGGCGACACTACCCTGCCCCGTATGCCTTGCTCGATGTCTGGTGCAACTACTATGGCAATAGAAAACGCATGATGGAGGAAGAGGCGAATTCGGTCGCCCGCCTGGTTCAGTGAAATACCGTGCGTAATCTGATCCGGGTATTCTTCCTGCAGACACAGCTAAAGGGTCTCGGCAGTAAAAAATCACTGGCGCTGGAGCATGTTCATGTGATTGGTGCGGGTATCATGGGAGGCGATATTGCCGCCTGGTGCGCGCTGCGTGGATATCAGGTTACCCTGCAGGACCGGGAACCCAAATATCTATCCAATGCAATGCAACGCGCGAACCGGTTGTTTGCGAAAAAACTCAAGGCAAGACATGAAAGAACCGCTGCACTGGATCGATTAATACCCGATACCAGGGGTTATGGGATCGAGCGCGCCGACGTGATAATCGAGGCTATATACGAGGATAAGGGCGCCAAGCAGGCTATTTATAAAGATATCGAAGCGCGCATGAAACCCGGTGCGATATTGGCGACAAACACTTCGAGCATACCGCTGGAAACCCTCGCCAAAGGCCTGAAATACCCCAAACGCCTGATTGGTATCCATTTCTTCAACCCGGTGGCGATGATGCCGCTGGTTGAAATTGTTAAAACCAGTAAGTCCTCGGCAGATACCATCGAACAGGCCATCGCCTTTTGCTTACACATCGGCAAACTACCCCTGCCAGTCAAGAGTTCGCCAGGCTTCCTGGTCAACCGTATCCTGATGCCCTACCTGGTCGAGGCAATACACCTGTATGAAGAAGACGTATCACCCGAGGCAATCGACAAGGCCGCGCTCGATTTTGGCATGCCCATGGGCCCGGTCGAACTGGCCGACACGGTAGGCCTTGATATCTGCCATTCGGTTGCCGAGAACCTGGCCGCCGCCTATGGTACCAGCGTACCCACGGTACTCGGCAAGTACGTCGCCGATAACAAATTGGGTAAAAAAACCGGTGCCGGATTCTACCAGTATAAAAAAGGCAAGCCGGTTAAAGATAATGACGCCGACCTGGGTGATCAGAAAACCATACAGAACCGCCTGATCTTTCGCTTGCTCAACGAGTCTGCCGCCTGTATCGATGAAAAAATCGTCGACGATAAAGACCTGCTCGATGCCGGCATCATCTTCGGCACCGGCTTCGCACCGTTTCGTGGTGGCCCTTTGAATTACTGTTTACAGGAAGGCGTCGATAGCATTACCGAGGCCATGGAAGAATATGAATCGAAGTATGGTGAGCGATTTAAGCCGGTGAAGGGCTGGAAGTTAATCAAGTAGGGGGTCAGGTCTAACAGTCAATGGGGTCACAGTCAATGGGGTCAGGTCTAACAATCAA
>JAPUFZ010000185.1 GCA_027293245.1 Gammaproteobacteria bacterium | reverse complement strand
GGATTAAAAAAGAATTTGCCCTATATAGCCGAAAACCTGCCAGATTTACCGCAATTAGCCTTTAAAACCCTGCATAAAATTGCCAATGACGAACTCCAGGTTGAATTCAAATCGAAGCAACTCGAGTTACTGCAAAAGGAGATTCGCCAGTCCAACGTGCGTAATATCCGGGCAATTATTGGTGGTAGTTTTGTCATTAGTGCTAGCATCATTGCCGGCCTGGATGGCCTGGCTCCAGTCATGGTAGGCAGTGGCCAGTTTTTAATGCCACTGATGAGTTGGGTATTATTGATTCCGGGGTTGTATCTGTTGATCAGCAGCTATTTGATGGAATAGCAGTTTGCCGGGGGGAGTCTGAACTTGTCTAACAGGAGTCGCTGGTCAAATCAGGGTTCATGCGCCTGCCGTGCTGGTAGCCCTTCCAGTACATATCCTTTACCTCTTGCCGGTAATCTTCCGGCACGGATTTAATAAAATCGTTGTAATCGTGGTTAAACACTTTGTCGCCATCACAGATCTTGCGCTTATAAGCGAGTTGACCGCTGAGTTCCGCGATACGTAAATGTCGCAATCTTGGTTCTTCTGGCGCTAGCTCGGGTTCTTGTTCGACCATTTCTTGTGCAACTTCTTTTTTTTGCCCTTCCCCTTCGACGTTGGTTTCGTTTACAGATTCTGTCCGAATTCTCGATTGTGTCAGTCGAGTACATTCATCCTCGGAAAGCAGTTCGGTATTGTTTTTACTCTTGTCAAAACCCTCCTGGAAAGCGTTACGCATCGCATCACGGCCTTCTTCGGGCATTTTCTGTACGCGCTGGGTAAACTCCGACAACACGTCGGCCTCACCACATTGCAATCTGGAATAACTGAGTGAGCCCAGAGTTCTCGATAGATTCACGATTGCCGCGGTCGCGGTTTCTAACGTCCCCGCATCGGTCTCGGCATTGTCTTCGCTAATTTCCGCTATCGCTTTATCAATAATTTGCAAGATTGAATTTAAACCCTGATCCTGTAATTCGGCATGGCCTGAAAACGACAGGACGGATAATGTACAGAGGATGATCAACGTGGAATTGAGGCGACTCATGGGTGTTCCATCCGTTTCATGTCGTGGCATTAAATCATGTATATCCAATTTCATCCAGTAGCTAAGCCCACCTTTGGCGGGTATTTTGCGCTGTGTCACAATTTCAAGGATAATGCGATCACTTTTCCCCCCGATGCAACAATTTGAAACACCCCGGCGCTTCTTCCTGGTACAGGCTCACCGACATATCCGCCCGAAAAATTGATCCAGAGGTCATCTCCTGGCTTGACGATCAGGGTTCCTTAACCAGTCGTCTAATGGAGTTTTGTCCGAACCAGTTCTCGGTTCGGGTAATAAGTCAGCGATGGGCCAAGCCGAAAAATGACGAGGCAAAATTATTAAATATCCCGTACCGGCAAACAGTATTGCTAAGACAGGTACAGTTGTTATGCGGCAAAACTGTTTGTGTGTACGCACGTTCAATTATTCCCCTGAAAACCATGCATGGCAGGCACCGTCGATTACGTTACCTGGGAGAAAGGCCGTTGGGGGCCTATTTATTTTCGATTCCAGGTTTACGCCGGGACAGGCAGCAGTTGGCCAGGATTGCCCGCAACGACGCATTATTCGACATTGCCACCTCCGGCAGTTCTCAAAACTGTGAACATATCTGGGGCAGGCGCTCGTTGTTCATAATCGACCATAAACCCCTGCTGGTGAGTGAGTTCTTTCTTCCCGCATTGTTTGAGAATGTTAAGTAAGTGCCGGGAATACCCCACAAAATTGGATTTGTCAGCCTCGGATGCCCCAAGGCTACAGTTGATTCGGAGCAGGTGATAACCCAACTCAGGGCTGAGGGCTATGACATCGTAGCTGGCTATGATGAAGCCGATCTTGTAATTATCAACACCTGCGGATTCATTGAGTCGGCGGTCGAGGAGTCGCTCGATACTATCAACACGGCGGTGCGGGAAAACGGCAGGGTAATCGTGACCGGTTGCCTTGGTGCCAGATCGGACCTGCTACGTGAAAAATTTCCCGACCTGCTGGCAGTTACCGGCCCACAGGCGAAAAATGAAGTAATGCAGGCTGTCCACCAGTATCTGCCCGCCGTACACGACCCATTTTACGATTTGATTCCTCCGCAGGGCATCAAACTGACGCCAGATCATTACGCCTACCTTAAGATATCTGAAGGTTGCAACCACCGTTGCAGTTTTTGCATTATTCCATCGTTTCGTGGCGATCTGGTAAGCCGTCCTATCGACCAGGTAATGCAGGAAGCCGAGGGCCTGGTCGCGGCTGGGGTCAGAGAAATACTAGTGATCTCGCAGGATACTAGCGCCTACGGAGTCGATTTGAAATATTCCACCCGGTTCTGGCGAGGGCAACCTCTTCAAACCCGATTTATTGATCTTGCCAGGGCGCTTGGACAGCTTGGCGTCTGGGTGCGCCTGCATTATGTTTACCCCTATCCCCATGTCGATGCTGTCATCCCGCTAATGGCCGATGGTTTGATCCTGCCCTAGCTCGATATACCATTTCAGCATGCGAGTCCTAAAATCTTGAAGGCGATGAAAAGGCCGGGTAAACGTGAAAGGATGCTGGAGCGGATTCATAGTTGGCGTGAATGCTGTCCAGAGCTTGTCATTCGCAGTACCTTTATTGTAGGTTTCCCTGGTGAAACCGACGATGATTTTGCACAGCTACTCGAATTCCTCGATATTGCCCAGCTCGACCGTGTCGGCTGCTTCATCTACTCCCCGGTTGAAGGAGCCGCTGCCAATCAATTACCGCAACAGGTTACAGAACCGGTGAAACAGCAAAGATACGACCTTTTCATGCGTAAACAACAGGAAATTAGTGCTCAAAAACTGAAACAGCGCGTCGGTAAAAACCTGCAGGTGCTGTTGGAGCAGAAAACTGATGATGGTTATACCGCACGTTCCTACGCCGATGCGCCCGAGATTGACGGGCTGGTCTATATCGATACTAATAAATCACTCAACCTGGGTGAGTTTTATCAGGTCAGGGTGTACGACAGCGACGAATACGACCTTTATGGGCACCTCAATTAATTGTCTTTTTCCGCGATTGCGGC
>JAPUFZ010000184.1 GCA_027293245.1 Gammaproteobacteria bacterium | reverse complement strand
CTGATGCCGCCGGTTATCGAGGTGGATGCGTCAATTTCTATCAGCGACTCGCAAATCCAGGAGGTAATCAATGCTCGTTGTACGTCCTGTCATGCGAGTAAACCAACCCAGGCTGGATTTGCCGAGGCGCCACTTGGATTGTCACTCGAGACTGAAGATCAAACCCGAATTAACGCCGCGAATATCGCCCGTGTTGTGGCGACGCGTTACATGCCGATTGGTAACCTGACCCGGATGACAGATGCCGAGCGAGAACTGGTCGCCACCTGGTATGCGTTGCAATCACCCGCACAGTAAGTATGAACAATGCGCCGCTAGCGTTAGACAATGACCTGTGCGACAAGGCCATTCGCGCCGATTTTTTGCATTTCGTAGCCGACCCCGATACATCGCAGCAGGCCCTGGAAACTATAGAAGATGGCCTGTTGATATTGAAACAGGGCCGAATTACCGCACTCGGAAAATCACGCGACTGGTTAGACCAGTTACCCGATGGTGTAGAGTATTTCGATTATTCGGGCAGGTTAATCATGCCTGGATTTTTTGATACCCATACCCATTACCCGCAAACCGGTATGATCGCCAGTTATGGTACGCAACTACTTGATTGGCTGGAAAAGTATACCTTTCCCACCGAGAGTAAGTTTTCTGACCGTGAACTTGCTGATAATAGCGCCGAATTTTTTTGTCAGGAACTACTGCGAAACGGTACTACCACGGCCGGTGTTTTTGCAACCATACACCCGCAGTCGGTCGATGCAATATTCGGCGCAGCGCAGAAGCGCGACATGTGCCTGGTATCTGGAAAGGTGATGATGGACCGAAATGCGCCCGCATTTATCCGTGACAGTGCCGAGTCGAGTTACCAGGATAGCGTGGCATTGATACAGCGCTGGCACCAGAAGGGTCGTGCCAGGTATGCCGTGACGCCCAGATTCGCACCGACTTCGAGCGAGCAACAGCTCGAAGTGGCGGGCCAGCTGCTGCGGGAGTTCCCGGAGCTCTACCTGCAATCGCATGTCGCCGAAAACCAGGACGAGGTTGCCTGGGTGGCAAAATTGTTTCCACAGCGACGCAGTTATCTCGACGTTTACGATCACTACGGTTTACTCGGCGAGCGCTCGATTTACGCACACTGCATACATCTCGACGAAACCGATCGCAGACGCATGTCGGAGAGTGGTGCAGCAATCGCTTTTTGCCCGACCTCGAATCTGTTTCTGGGCAGCGGGCTATTCAGTATAGATGAAACCCGGCGCCACGATATCAGGCTGGGCATTGCTACCGATGTTGGCGGCGGCACCAGTTTCAGTATTTTGCAAACACTGAATGAGGCTTACAAGGTGTGCCAGTTGGCAGGGCAGAGCCTGTCGCCAACGAAGGCGTTTTACCTCGCTACTCTGGGTGGTGCGCGCTCAATGTATCTTGATGCGCAGCTGGGAAACTTTGAGGTCGGCAAAGAGGCCGATTTTGTCGTGCTCGACCTGCAGGCAACGCCAATTATGAAACGGCGTATGGCGCAGGCTGAATCGATAGAGGACCAGTTGTTTGCATTAATGATGCTGGGTGATGACCGTTGCGTGGTGGCGACTCATATCATGGGTCAATGCCAGTACAGCAGGAGCTGAGACTCCCCATGTCGGTTCTAATTCAACACGCGAAACCTGTATCAAACCCTGACCCGGAGTATCGGTAGCGCTGCTGGAGAAAGCCCGTACCGCTTAGAGTAATATGCGGGCTGACGTACAGCCAATTAAAATACGATCTGAGGCAGTAGAAATAATATGAGCGACAATATTCCCGATTTTGTTAGTGACTGGATTAACCTCGCGCAAGCGCGTCTGGGGGCAAAACCTGTGTATTGCACCGATGACTTTTTCGCCGTGTGCAGCCGCATGCTCGAGCCGCAGGCACCGGTATTTATCGATGGCAAGTTTGATGACAATGGCAAGTGGATGGATGGCTGGGAGACGCGCCGGCGCCGAAACGGCGGCTACGATTTTGCCATCGTACAACTGGGTCTGGCCGGGATAATCAAGGGGGTTGATATTGACACCACCCACTTTACCGGGAATTATCCGCCGGCGGCCTCACTCGATGGCTGCCATAGTTCAGGCGATCCAGATGATAAGACAAGCTGGGTAACCCTGATTCCGTCGGTTGGTCTGAATGGCGACAGTCATCACTATTTTGAAATCGATGAAGACCAGAGTTTTACCCATGTGCGGCTTAATATATATCCCGATGGTGGTGTCGCGCGCCTGCGGATTTATGGCCAGGTTCAGTGTGACTGGGAAGCGAAAGATGCGAAAGCAGTTTATGACCTGGCTGCCGTCGAACACGGCGGCCAGGCGATTGCCTGGAACGATGCCCATTTTGGTTCGGCCGCGAACCTGCTCGCGCCAGGCCGGGGTGAAAATATGGGTGACGGCTGGGAGACGCGGCGGCGGCGCGAGCCGGGAAACGACTGGTGCATCATCGAATTGGGGCATGCCGGTATCATCGAGCAGGTGATAGTCGATACCGCCCACTTCAAGGGAAATTACCCGCATCGCTGCTCATTGCAGGCTGCCCTGGTCGAGGCTGGAACCACTGACTCAATTATAACGCAAAGTATTTTCTGGCCGGAGCTTTTGCCGCCGAGCAAGCTTGAAATGGATAAAATACATGAGTTTGCCGAGACCATCAGTGCGATCGGCCCGGTCAGCCACGTCCGGTTAAATTTATTTCCTGACGGTGGTGTCAGTCGGTTGCGGTTAATGGGCAAAATAGCCTGAGAATATAGAGGTATCTCACCATGAGTATCGAACCATTAAACATTCAACCCTTAACCCGGGCCGCCTTTTCGCCTTATGGTGAGGTAATCGAAACCGAACAACGCGATTCCTTTTTCATCAACAATGGTATGGCAGAGCGATTTCATGCACTCGCCCGGATCGAGGCTGCGGGCAAGGGCGCGGGAGCAATAATAAGCCTGGTCAAATCTAAGCAATACGACATGCCGCGTAAGCTCGATCATGTTGAGCATCACCCGCTTGGCAGCCAGGCTTTTGTTCCCCTCGACGAGACGGCCTTCATCGTCGTTGTCGGCAAGGCCGGTGAATCGCCGCAAGCCGGGGACTTTCAGGCCTTCGTCACCAATGGGCGACAGGGCATCAATTATCACCCCGGCACCTGGCACCATGTGCTGCTGACACCCTACTCAGCGATGACATTCTTATGCATCGATCGCGCAGGTCCGGGTAACAATTGCATCGATCATTTTTTTGACGAGGACCAGCAGCGGTTTTTAGAACTCCCTTAGTAAAAAATAACTCTCGCAAAGCCGCCAAGGACGCAAAGGAGTTTTTGGGGTTTAGTCAATTAGATAGATCTTTTCTAACTTTGTTATCAACCACTATCCTGTTTTTCCTTTGCGTGCTCTGGCCGTTCCTGGGCATCCATGCCCCCACGGCACTAGCACATCCTTGCGCGTCGCGCCTTTGCGAGAACATAAACCAACAGACATGACAGATGCCTATACGAACTCGAATGATTATGCAAAAATAGCCCGCTTCGATTTGTTCAGGGGTGGCCTTCGCAGTGGATAAGACATATATCTCGGCCCAGCAACTGCTGGAAGACTCTTTCCGTCTGGCACATCAAATTTATCAGGATAACTTTCGACCCCAGTTTATTATCGGTATCTGGCGCGGGGGTGCACCGGTGGGTATCGCGGTACAGGAGTATTTTGTTTATAAGGGAATCCAGACCGATCACATATCGGTACGTACCTCGTCGTATTATGGAATCAACAAGCAAGCCAAGAAAATTCGCGTTCATGGCCTGCATTATCTGATCGAAAACGCTAACGCTGACGATAATTTACTCATCGTCGACGATGTCTTCGATTCGGGCCGTAGCGTCGAGGCACTGATCAAGGCCATTCGAACTCAATCCCGGCTTAACACGCCCGCCGATATTCGCGTTGCCTGTCCCTGGTATAAACCGAGTAAAAATTTAGTTGGTTTCGAACCTGATTATTATCTACATGAAAGTACCGAGTGGCTGGTGTTTCCACATGAACTCGAAGGTTTACAGGCAGCCGAAATAACTGCCGGAAAGAGTGATCTGGAGAACATTCTGGATTTATTCAAGTAGTGGTTTACGAGTTCTTTGCCAGTAGTCAATCGAGCCTGATCGAACGTGCTGAGAAGTAGCCCTTGGTGATTTATTGCTGAAGCAATTCCATCATATGCGTGACTGCGGTGTTTTCAAACGATTGTTGATCTGCGCACAGGGTCAGAATTGCATCCGATTTCTTGCTGCTTAATTTGGCGCGTAAATAGCGTTCAAATTTTACCTTCAATAAGGGTATGCCTTCGTCGCGCCGCCGTCTGTGGCCTATTGGGTAGTCGACAACCACTTCATCGCTGGAACTGCCGTCGTTAAAGAATATCTGTAGTGAATTACCGATTGCGCGTTTGTCGGCTTCCAGGTATTCGCGGGTGAAGCGGGCTTCTTCGGATACTTCCATTTTTTCGCGCAGGGCATCGACGCGGGGATCGGCCGCGACGTTATCTTCATAGTGCTCGGCCTGTAAATCCCCCATCAGCAATCCAATCGCAACCATGTACTGCAGGCAATGGTCCCGGTCGGCTGGATTATCGAGTGGGCCGGTCTTGTTGATGATGCGGTCACCAGACTCCTGGGTCTTGATCACAATGCGATCGATTTGGTCGAGTCGATCGATAACCTCCGGGTGCAGGGTGACTGCCGCCTCGACTGCAGTCTGGGCATGAAATTCGGCCGGAAAGGATATCTTGAAGAGAATATTTTCCATCGTATAGGTAGCATAGCCCTGGGTAAATTCGAGCGGTTTTTTGCCAAAGGCGACGTCCTGGAATCCCCAGGTTGGAGCGGTAATCGCTGAGGGATAACCCATCTCTCCACGCAGCGCGGTAAAAGCCAGGAACAGTCCGCGAGACGAGGCATCGCCTGCGGCCCAGGATTTTCTTGAACCGGTGTTCGGTGCGTGCCGATAGGTGCGTAGCGATGAGCCGTCGATCCAGGCATGCGAAACTGCGTTCAGGCATTCGTCCCGGTCACAGCCGAGCATTTTTGCCGCAACCGCAGTAGAGGCGATACGAACCAGCATGACATGGCACAGGCCAACCCGGTTGAACGAATTTTCGAGTGCCAGAATACCCTGGATCTCATGTGCTTTTATCATCGCGATCAAAACATCGCGCATCGCCAGCGGAGTCTGACCCTCGCTTTTACGCTGGCGTGACAGGTAATCCGCGAGTGCCATGATGGCGCCAAGATTGTCCGACGGATGCCCCCATTCGGCTGCGAGCCAGGTATCGTTGTAGTCTAGCCAGCGCACCATCGCGCCAATATTCCACGCTGCGCGTACCGGGTCGAGTTCATAAGAAGTACCGGGTACGCGGGCGCCGGTGCCTGGCATATCGGCACCCGGTACCACCGGGCCCAGTAGCTTGGTGCAGGCGGGGTAGCTCAGGGCCAGTAATGCACAACCCATGCTGTCCATCCAGTCGTAGCGAGCGGTCTCCATGGCAAGACTCGATTGGGTGACATCATAGTCGATCACATAGTCGACTATGTCCTGAATAACCTGATCGAATTGCGGACGGCTGGCGTCCAATACGGCTGCTTTGCTCATTAAATGATTTCCTGGTCAGTTGGGTTATCGATTTTCGATCGCAATGAAGCTAAGATTT
>JAPUFZ010000183.1 GCA_027293245.1 Gammaproteobacteria bacterium | reverse complement strand
CGCAATGAGAAACACATGGACTGGTTAACCTTCATCGAGTAACGACAAAGACTATGGTAAATAATGACACAGCAGCACATCAAGGCGATTACTCCAAACCGAACGCAAAAACTGCGGTTGAAGTGAAACCGAGTGATCTTCCGATACATTGTCCGATGGAGGGCTCGAGCCTGTGGGATTCACATCCCCAGGTTTACATTCCGGTTGCAGAAAACGGCGGCGAGTCCAGATGCCCCTATTGCGGCACTGTTTTTAAATTACTGGAAAATTGATCCACGCTGTATAAGCAGGCACAAAAAAAGGAGCTATGCTCCCTTTTTTTATTTAATGCCCGTGTGTTTTATGCAGTCGCCTTTTCTTCCGCAGTGACCGCTTTCATGCTGAGACGAATTCGGCCCTGCCGATCAACCTCCAGTACCTTAACTTTGATAATATCACCTTCAGATAACTTATCTCTGACGTTTTCCACGCGCTCGTCAGAAATCTGGGAAATGTGCACGAGTCCGTCCTTGCCGGGCAAGATATTAACAAAAGCACCGAAATCCATAATTTTGGCAACCTTACCTTCATAAATTGTTCCCACTTCGACCTCGGCTATTACCATTTCAACCCGGCGTCTGGCTTCATCACCTGCTGCCTTTTCTACGGAAGCGATTTTCACCATACCATCGTCATCGATTTCAATCGTCGCACCGGTTTCTTCAGTAATCGCACGGATCGTCGAACCACCTTTACCTATTACGTCCCTGATTTTTTCGGGATTAATTTTGAAAGTAATCAGGCGGGGTGCGTATTCAGACATTTCCTCACGGCCTTCTGTGATTATCTTGGCCATCTCATCAAGAATAAATAGTCGACCCTGTTTCGCCTGCTCGAGTGCCTGGCGCATGATCTCGGTGGTAATGCCGTCGATCTTGATATCCATTTGTAATGCGGTGATACCTTCGGTAGTGCCTGCAACTTTGAAGTCCATATCACCGAGATGATCTTCGTCACCCAGAATATCGGATAGAATTGCGAAATCATCACCTTCCTTGATCAAACCCATGGCGATACCGGCGACAGGTGCTTTCATGGGCACGCCCGCGTCCATTAACGCCAGGCTCGCACCGCAAACACTGGCCATCGACGAGGAACCGTTAGATTCGGTTATCTCCGAGACCACACGAATCACGTAAGGGAAGTCATCAACGGATGGCATCACTGCCTGTACACCGCGCTTGGCCAGACGCCCGTGACCGATTTCCCGGCGCTTGGGAGTTCCAACCCGGCCTGTTTCACCGACACTGTAAGGAGGGAAATTATAATGCATCATAAAGTTTTCTTTACGCATGCCTTCGAGCGCATCGATGAGCTGCGCGTCACGACCGGTTCCCAGCGTGGTTACCACGATGGCCTGGGTTTCGCCCCGGGTGAACAGGGCCGAGCCATGGGTTCTCGGCAATACGCCAATACGGATGGTAATCGGGCGTACCGTTTTGGTGTCACGACCATCAATACGCGGTTCTCCGGCGATAATGCGACTGCGTACTACATTCTTTTCAATTTTTGAAATCTCATCTCGAATTGAAGACTCGTCGGCTGAACCCTCGTCGTCGCTAACCAGCGAATCAACCGCAGCAGCACGAATCGCGGAAAGCTTATCCTGGCGTTCCATTTTATTGGCAATGGTATAGGCCTCGGCAATCTCTGCCTGGCAATGGTTACTCACTGTTTCAGTCAGTGATTCATCTGACTCCGGAGCCTGCCAGTCCCAGGAGGCATTATTAACTTCGGCACTAAACTCTTTAATCGCCTGAATTGCGGTTTGCATTTGCTCGTGTCCAAATACCACTGAACCCAGCATGACTTCTTCGGACAAACAATTCGCTTCTGACTCTACCATTAAAACCGCATTTTCAGTTCCGGCAACAACCAGATTGAGGTCTGACTCTTCCAGTTGGCTACGGCTGGGATTCAACAGATACTGACCATCCTGGTAACCCACTCGGGCAGCGCCGATCGGACCATTGAATGGCATACCGGAAATCGAAATGGCTGCGGAAGCACCGAGCAATGCGAGAATATCAGGATCAACTTCGGCGTTGAACGAAACCACCATCGCAATGACCTGGGTTTCGTTCAGGAATCCTTTCGGAAATAACGGTCTGATGGGTCGATCGATGAGCCGACAGGTCAATGTCTCTTTTTCGTTTGGACGACCTTCACGTTTGAAAAATCCGCCGGGGATCTTGCCCGCAGCGTAAGTTTTTTCCTGGTAATCAACTGTGAGAGGGAAGAAACCACGATTTGGATCAGCTTCCCTGGCCCCTACCACGCTGACCATTACCACGGTCTCAGCCATACTGACTAAAACTGCACCACCCGCCTGACGGGCTATTTCACCTGTTTCCAGGGTAACTTCGTGTTCGCCGTACTGAAATGTCTTTTTTATTGGATTCACACTGATTCTCTTGTTGTTAACGACGCAGGCCTAGCTTTCCGATCAAATCTTTATACCGCTGCTGGTTCCTGGATTTCAAGTAATCCAGTAAATTGCGACGCTGGTTAACCATCTTCAACAAACCGCGGCGTGAATGATGGTCATGTATATGTTTCTTGAAATGCTCGGTCAAATGACTGATCTGGTGGCTTAACAATGCGACTTGTACTTCGGGTGATCCGGTATCACCTTCGCTGTTCTGGTGTTTAGCTATGATGGAGCTCTTTTGCGCAGCTGACATCGACATGGATTAAACCTCATAGGCCCGAAAAAGGCAGGTATTCTACCTATCTGCGCAGGCTGTAACAAGGACTTTCACAGGATTTCTGCCAGTTAATAGTCCCGTTGGTCTGGACTGCATCTATCTTGCTGTATTCATTAATCTTTTTGGTGAAATTCTGCCATTTGAACCGGCTTCTCCAATGCCTATGAATTGACCATTTTCGTGCACCAGGCTCAACAGGCCAGCAAGCGGCGCGTTGTTTACCTGCACCGCCTGCCCCTGTTTCAGAAGATTGGCCGCTGCCGGGTCGACAGTGAGCTCTGGCAGGTCGGCCAGGGCACTATTTACCGGTAGCAAGCAGCGGTCCAGGCGGTCCAGCCCCTGTTTGGATAATTCGCGTAATCGATCGATGCTATAGCAGGTTTGCTGCCAGAACGGCTCTACCCCGGTTCGCCGAAGGCTGGCGAGATAGGCGCCGCAGCCCAGGGTTTTACCGATGTCTTCGACCAGAGTCCGAATATAGGTCCCTTTCGAACAAAACACATCCATCTCAAGCGCACTCCCCTCGAAACTCACCATTCGTAGTGAATAAATTTCTATGTTTCGGGCAGCGCGTTCCACGACCAGGCCCTTTCGAGCCAGGCGATAGAGTCTTTGCCCCTTGTGCTTGATTGCCGAATGCATCGGTGGAATCTGATCTATACACCCAGTAAATTGATTGAGTACCGTTACTATATCGTCGATGCTAACCCGTACTGCGCATTCCGAGGTAAGTTCACCCTCGGCATCGGCCGTTGTCGTGGTACTTCCGAGTTGGCAGACAGCACGGTAAGTCTTGCTCGCATTGAGAAGGTAAGCAGAAAACTTGGTCGCTTCACCAAAACAGACAGGGAGCATGCCGGTAGCCAACGGGTCGAGGCTGCCGGTATGACCCGCCTTATTGGCCTTGAATAGAAAACGAGCAGTTTGCAAAGCCTTATTGGAACTGATTCCACTGGGTTTTTCGAGCAATAATATACCGTCGATATCCCGAAAGCCCTGGGGTTTGCGAGCACCACGACCCATGAATCATCATTCTCCTGAAGGCAATTTGTCTCGCGCGATGACCGAATCTATCAATTCAGACATAGTCCGCCCCCGAATATCTGAATCATCGTAGACAAAAACCAGCCTGGGCGTAATACGAGATTTCAGGACCTTGCCAACTTCGCGTTGCAGGTATCCACTCGCGTGTTTCAGAGCATGCAGGTTTTGCTCTGCATCATCCGGGTTTAATACGCTGAAAAAAACTCGCGCCTGAGACAAATCTCTACTGACCTGAACTTCCAGTATAGTTGGCGCGGATAGCCTCGGATCTTTTAAATTATTACGAACCAGAGCAGCCAGTTCACGCTGAATCTGCGATGCAAGCCTTTCGCTACGTGGATAATCTTTGGGCATATCGTTATTCGAGCGAACGTGCCACTTCGATTCGTTCGAATACCTCTATTTGATCACCCGCACGTACGTCATTGTAATTTTTCACCGCGATACCGCACTCGGTGCCCATGCGGACTTCCTCGACGGCATCTTTAAAACGGCGCAGGGATTCGAGCTCACCCTCGTAAATTACAACATTTTCGCGTAACACCCGAATCGGCTGGCCTTTACGAACGACACCTTCTACTACGATGGAACCCGCGACGTCACCATACCTGGGTGACCGGAATACGTCTTTCACTTCCGCGAGTCCAATGATTGTTTCCCGTGTTTCTGGCGTTAACAGACCCGACATGGCAGCTTTTATATCATCGATGATGTTGTAGATAACGCTGTAATATCGGATATCGACACCATAATCGCCGGCTACACGCTTGGCGGCTGCATCGGCCCGCACATTAAATCCGACCACCACCGCCGCCGAGGCGGCCGCCAGGTTAATGTCAGACTCATTAATACCACCGACACCGGTAGCGATCAATTTGACCCGAACCTCATCAGTAGATAACTTGTTCAGAGCGTCGCGAATAGCCTCAGAACTGCCCTGCACATCCGATTTAATCAGGACATTAACTTCTGCTACTTCTCCTTCGGTCATAGCGTCAAACATGCCCTGAAGCTTGGCTTTTTGCTGTTCGGCCAATTTAGTTTCGCGAATTTTCGCTTCGCGAATCTGGGCGAACTCACGTGCCTTACGTTCATTTTCAACCACGAACACCTCGTCACCTGCGTTGGGCACACCTGAAAGGCCCACCACTACAACCGGCATCGAAGGTCCTGCGGTTTTAATCATTTTTGCCGATTCGTCATACATCGAGCGGACCCGGCCGTATTGGGTGCCAGCAAGCAATATCTGGCCTTTCGCTAACTGACCAGACTGAACCAGTACAGTCGCTACCGGACCACGACCCCTATCGAGTGAGGCCTCGACAACTATGCCCTTGGCATTGCCCGTATCGACTGCCTTGAGCTCGAGCACTTCAGATTGCAGTATGATAGCGTCCAGCAAATCATCGATGCCTTCACCGGTCATTGCGGAGACGTTAACAAAAATATTTTCTCCACCCCAGTCTTCGGGTATTACCTCGAGTGCTGCCAGTTCATTTTTAACTCGCTCGGGATCTGCGTTTTCCTTATCAATTTTATTGATTGCGACGACCATCGGTACCTCCGCAGCACGCGCATGCTCGATCGCCTCTTTAGTCTGTGGCATCACACCATCGTCAGCGGCGACTACCAGTACGACTATATCGGTAGCCTGGGCGCCTCGGGCACGCATCGCCGAAAAAGCGGCATGGCCCGGCGTATCGAGAAAGGTCACGATACCCTTGTTGGTTGTCACATGATAAGCGCCGATATGCTGAGTAATACCACCCGCCTCACCTGATGCGACGCGAGATTTTCGAATGTAATCCAGCAGTGAAGTTTTACCGTGATCTACATGCCCCATAATTGTGACCACCGGTGGTCTGCCTACCCTTTCGGCTCCTTCCTGTGCAACATTTTCGACTAACTCCTTTTCGAAGTCATCTTCATTAATGGTTGCAGATACAATGTGCCCCATTTCTTCTACAACGAGGATCGCAGTATCCTGATCCAGAACTTGATTGATCGTCGCCATAGTCCCCATTTGCATCAGGGTCTTGATTACGTCGCCTGCTTTGACTGCCATTTTTTGAGCCAGATCGGCAACTGAAATCGCTTCTGGTACTTCCACATTTCGAACCACGGGAGCGGTTGGCTTTTCAAAAGCATGTAAATTCTCGGTATTCCGTACCTGTCTCTGGCCTTTCTTGAATTTTGGCTTACGGCTGGTCTGATGACCGCCTTCCTTGACATGTAACTCCTTACGCCCATAACGAGTACTCTTATCATCGCCGCGTTTGCCGTGTTTGCCGGGTTTTTCCTCGACCACGGCACTGGCACGTGCAGCTTGTTCCAGTGCAAGCTTTGCGGCTTGTGCGGCCACTGCTGCCGCTACTTCTTCTGCCTGCTGTTTTTCGAGAACCTGTTTCGCAGCCTCTGCTTCCTGCAGGCTCTTCTGGTAAGCCTTTTGCTCGGCTTCGGCGGTTTCCTTTTCGGCCTTGATTTTGGCTTCATCGGCTGCCACTTGTTCCGCTTTTTTGGTTTCTTCCTGCTCATCTATCTGGGCTTTGGCAGTCACTGCTTGAGCTTGCTGCTCTGCACTTTCAACCTGGTCTACAACAGTTTCTTCCTGAACCGTCTCATCTAGCTGTTGTCCCGCGGCTGCGGCTGCTTCGGCTTCTAACTCACTGCGGCGCACGTAGGTGCGTTTTTTTCGGACTTCAACATTAATTGTCTTGGTGGTGGTGTTTCGACCTGAAACGCCAGATACCCTGATTTCACTCTTGCTTTTACGCCGCAGGGTAATTTTTCTCGGGCCACTGGATTCTTCCTTACCATGACTGCTACGAAGTGATTCGAGCAGCTTCATTTTGTCGTCATCGGAAATAAGATCATCTGCGTCAGAAACCTTTACGCCGGCCGAGATTAACTGGTCCAGCAGCTTTTCGATGCTTACACCAATCACTTCCGAAAGTTGTTTTGCTGTCACGTTTGACATGATTATCAGTCCTAATGCATATAGATAGTTAGCAGTCTCATTTCAATAAGCCCAGTAGATTACTCGGCTTCGGCAAACCAGGGCTCTCGAGCTTTCATGATCAACTTCGCAGCGAACTCGGCATCGATTCCTTCGACTTCTTCGAGTTCATCGGTCGACTGGTCGGCCAGATCTTCCATCGTACATATGCCGTGTCGCGAGAGTTTATACGCCAATTCTTCATCCATATATTCCATACCTAGCAAGTCCTCCTGTGGTTCCCCTGCTGCTGCAGTCTCTTCATTGGCAATTGCCATAGTCAATAATGCATCGCGCGCTCGTCCGCGCAATTCTTTGACTATTTCCTCGTCAAATTCTTCTATTTCGATCAACTCGGACTCGGGTATATAAGCGACCTCGTCGATGGTAGTCAAGCCTTCCTGCACCAGAATAATTGCAACTTCTTCATCAACATCGAGTTGAGCCATGAAATTTTCAACCAGTTGTCTGGATTCACTTTCCGATTTCTCTTCCGCAGTTGCCTCATCCATGACATTCAGCACCCAGCCAGTTAACTGGCTGGCGAGCTTGATATTCTGACCACCGCGTCCAATCGCCTGCGACAACTTATCTTCCGGTACCGCAATATCCATCGAACCCGATTCCTCGTCAACGACGATTGATGTCACCTCTGCGGGTGACATCGCATTGACTGCAAACTGGGCCGCGTTTTCGTCCCACAAAATGATGTCGACGCGTTCACCCGCCAGCTCATTCGAGACCGATTGTACTCGCGACCCACGCATGCCAACACAGGCGCCAACCGGATCGAGACGAGGGTCATTACTCTTAACTGCAATCTTTGCGCGCATGCCGGGGTCACGCGCGGCAGATATGATTTCAATTAAATCCTGCCCTACTTCCGGGACTTCCAGTTTAAATAACTCGACCAGAAATTCAGGCGCTGTACGACTGATGAACAACTGCGGGCCGCGTACTTCGGATACTATCTTGTGCAAATAACCACGAATCCGATCACCCGGACGGACCGATTCCCTGGGAATCATATCTTCGCGCGGGATAAAGCCCTCGGCGTTATCGCCCAGATCTACATATACATTACCTCTTTCGACGCGCCGCACCTGCCCCATTACCATAGTGCCTTCCTTGTCGGCGTAGGCGTCTATTACCTTGCGGCGTTCGGCTTCGCGAACCTTCTGAACGATGACCTGTTTTGCAGTCTGTGCTGCAATTCGACCAAATTCTACAGATTCGATGGGTTCTTCAATGAAATCTCCTAACTCAAGATATGGCTGGTCAATCCTTGCCGCTTCCAGGCTAATCTGACGCAATGGCTCTTCGAGGCCGTTTTCGCCAGGTTCTACTACTTCCCAACGGCGAAAGGTTTCATACTCACCAGTATTTTTATCGATATCGACACGTACTTCGATATCCTTTTGATGCTTTTTTCGAGTCGCGGAGGCTAACGCAGCTTCGATGGCATCGAAAATGACATCCCGATCGATGCCCTTCTCATTCGATACTGTATCCGCAACTAATAGAATTTCTTTGCTATCCATCGTCGTTTCTCACACACTGGTTGTTCCACAATCATATAGTTTGAATTTTCTGTAATACAAACACCGCTCCACATTCGTCGGTTCAGGTTCTATGACTAGCCAGTCTGCACTAATCAGAGCACTCTTAAATGTTGTCGATCAGATTCGCTTTCGCAATATCCGAAATCAGTAACTCGTAACTTTCGTTATCAACCATGATTAGCACAGTCTTCGGCTGCTTTACTCCCTGTATAACACCCTTAAAATTTCGTCGTCCCTCGAGAGCAACGGCCATTTTGATCTTGACCGGACAACCACTAACTTGTTCGTACTCACCCGGCCTGAACAACGGGCGATTAAGCCCCGGTGATGAAACCTCCAGATCATACGCCTGCCGAATGGGTTCTTCCACATCCAGAATAGCGCTTATCTGGTGACTAATCGTGGCACAATCTTCGACACCGATACCATCT
>JAPUFZ010000182.1 GCA_027293245.1 Gammaproteobacteria bacterium | reverse complement strand
TTCGACCGTATTGCCAACAGGGGTCAGCAGGCCAAGACCTGTTATTACTACACGACGTTTAGACAAGATCGGATCCTCATTATTATTCTAATCGCATGTTCAATTCGCACGATTCAAATCCCGGCCAATAAATGAAAATGCCGCTTAACACACAATGATGGTAAGCGGCATTTTACGATTCGAGTATTCGATTATACGTTAGCATTCACGTAGTCAATTGCTAACTGAACGCTGGTGATTTTCTCAGCATCTTCGTCCGGAATCTCGGTTTCAAACTCCTCTTCAAGAGCCATCACCAATTCTACCGTATCGAGTGAATCAGCGCCCAGATCATCGACAAATGATGCCTCATTAGTTACATCTTCTTCTTTGGCACCTAATTGTTCAGCAACAATCTTTTTTACACGTTCTTCAACAGAGCTCATTTGAGAGTTTCTCCTGGTTAAAATTTCAGTAGCTTGTTAAGTGGCGATATTGTATTGAAAACCACTCCGAGTTGCCAGAATTGTCTCTATTTTTTTTCTCTATAAAATACAAATACTTAAGATGTCAACTGGAAATTCGTTGCATCAAACACCTATCTGAAAGGCTGTAAAACAGGCGAATTATGGTGTTCGGACCACTAGCCCGCATTTCTCACCAGGATGACGGGGCCTCGCTTGTTGTTTGAATCCACAAGGAATTTTCTTCAGTCGGCAATACGCACTGTTATTCCGCTCCTTCAGAAAATCTCTTGTGAATCCAAAGCCCTGCGCGATGATGTGCAAGGAAGCACGAATGCGGTGTAGGCAGGAGCCGGGAACCGCCATCCCGCCCCCTGGTGAGAAATGCGGGCTAGGGCATATACATGCCGCCATTCACGTGGATTGTTTCACCGGTGATGTATGCCGCCCCCGGTGAAGCCAGAAAAACCACCGCCGAGGCGATATCGCCGGTACTACCCAGCCGGCCCAGAGGAATTTGACTGGTCAGCTTCTGCCTTTGATCCTCACTCATTTCACGCGTCATATCGGTATCTATAAATCCGGGCGCGACCGTATTAACCGTGATGTTCCTTGAGCCCATCTCACGTGCCAGCGATTTACTGAAACCGATCAAACCTGCCTTGGACGCTGCATAATTAGTTTGACCGGGATTGCCAGTGACACCCACCACGGATGAAATGTTAATAATTCGCCCGCTTCTTTTTTTCATCATCGGTCTGATCACTGCCTTCGACATACGGAAGACTGAACTCAGATTGGTATCGATAATATCGTTCCACTGCTCGTCTTTCATTTTCATGAGCAGGCTGTCGCGGGTGATTCCAGCATTGTTGACGAGGATATCGGGCGGGCCATAGTCGGCCGTTACCCGTTTCAGACATGCGCTGATCGAATCCGCCTCGGCTATATTTAAAACCATGCCGGTACCTTTCAAACCTGCAGACTCCAGTGCTACGGATATATTTTGCGCTCCGCCCTCAGTGGTTGCGGTGCCAATAATGGTCGCTCCCTGCCTGCCTAATGCATGAGCAATAGCCTGGCCAATACCCCGACTGGCACCGGTCACCAGTGCTATTTGATCGCTTAACATTATGTGTCTTCCTTTATTATATCGATGGTTTGTTCGAGTGATGCGAGATCAAATACAGGCTGTGCCTGAAGTGATTTGTCGATGCGCCTGGTCAAACCGCTGAGTACCTTTCCCGGACCACACTCTATCAGCCGGCCTACGCCCCGGGCCTGCATGACCCTGACACTGTCCACCCATTTAACCGGTTGATACAATTGTTTTTTCAACAACTGTCGTATCTCATCTTCTGACTCGGCGATACCGGCATTTTGATTGTGGACCACCGGTATCTTCGGCATCGTAAAATTGGTCGATTGCAGGACTTCAAACAGCTCATTTGCCGCTACTTCCATCAATGCGCAATGCGAGGGCACACTAACCGGTAAAGCCCGTGCCCTTTTCGCACCCAATGCTTTAGCCGCTTCCATGGCCGCTTCCACGGCGAATTTCTGGCCGGCAATGACGACTTGCCCGGGAGCATTGAAATTAACAGCTTCGACGATACCCGATTGCACCTTGCTACAGGCACTGATAACGTCGTCGTCGCGCAGACCGATTATCACGGCCATCGAACCTTCCCCGACTGCGACAGCCGATTGCATCAGACTTGCACGCCTGGCTACCAGTTTTACCGCGCTATCGAGGTCGAGACTACCGGCACAGACTAATGCGGTATATTCGCCCAGACTGTGGCCCGCCATCACCTCGACCTGTGGGTTAACATCGGCCTGCTGCAAAATTTGCCAGCATGCCACCCCGGCACAAAGCATCGCTGGTTGGGTAATTACTGTCGAATTCAGCCGTTCCACCGGGCCTTCGGATACCAGATTCCACAAGTTGTATCCAAGCAATTGTGAGGCCTGCGCGTAAACATCTTTGACCAGTGTCTGGTAGTCACCCCAATCGGCCATCATGCCAATCGACTGAGATCCCTGTCCAGGGAAAACAAAAGCATTTTTTATCATTAACTCAAGCACGGCAATTTAGACAGCCAAATGGTATCACAGCCACCGGAGACGCTGTACAAGTCAGTTGCCATCAATACTAAATAATGCATAATGACGCGTCTTAAAACTACATAAGGATACAAGATACAATATGTCAAAAGGCGACCACATTGAAATGCGAGGCACGGTAAAAGACACCCTGCCTAACACTATGTTTCGGGTAGAGCTGGAAAATGGCCACATAATAACAGCGCATATCTCTGGAAAGATGCGCAAACACTATATTCGAATTTTAACCGGAGATACCGTAACTGTAGAATTAACGCCCTACGATCTGAGCAAGGGCAGAATTACGTTTCGCGATAGATAAGGCTCGAGCGGGGTTTAAACGTCTGCCGGTTCCTTCCGCGTAGATTCGGCATGACAGACTAATTTTTTATCTTCAACATCAATTTTTACATGCCCGCCGTCGGTAAGATCACCGAATAAAAGCTCGTCCGCCAGTACCTGTTTAATTTCATCCTGAATAACCCTGGCCATAGGCCGGGCACCCATTATTGGATCATAACCCTTTTCGGCTAACCAGTGCCTGGCCTTGTCGGTCACGCTCATGCTCACTTTTTTAGCTTCGAGCTGAGATTCCAGTTCGATCAGGAACTTGTCTACTACATTCAATATCACCTGGTTATCAAGCGCCTTGAAATGTATTACCGCATCTAGCCGGTTCCTGAATTCGGGCGTAAATACTTTTTTAATTGCCTCGGCCGCGTCGCTGGTATGATCCTGCAGGGTAAATCCCATCGATGCCCGACTAATCATCTCGACCCCGGCATTAGTCGTCATTACCAGGATGACGTTGCGGAAATCCGCCTTCCTGCCATTACTGTCGGTCAGGGTACCATTGTCCATTACCTGCAGTAGCAGGTTAAACACGTCGGGATGGGCTTTCTCGATTTCATCCATCAGCAATACTGAATACGGATGCTTGTTGATTTCCTCGGTCAGTAATCCACCCTGGTCGTATCCAACATAACCCGGCGGTGCTCCGATTAACCTGGATACCGTATGTCTTTCCATATACTCGGACATATCGAAGCGGATCAATTCAATGCCCATTATTTTTGCGATCTGCCGGCAAACCTCGGTCTTACCCACACCGGTAGGCCCGGCGAACAAAAACGAACCCACCGGTTTCATGTCGCGACCCAGGCCGGAGCGTGCCATTTTAATGGCCGCGTCCAGAGACTTGATCGCTGCTTCCTGACCGAATACCACGCGCGCCAGGTTCTTGCCCAGATTCTTCAACATCTCGAGGTCCGAGGTATTGACCGTGTTCGCCGGTATTCTCGCGATTTTTGCGACGATATCTTCAATATCGTGAATACCGATAGTTTTCTTGCGCGCCTTTGATGAGAACAACCTACGCCTGGCGCCGGCTTCATCGATGACATCGATCGCCTTGTCCGGCAGATACCGATCATTGATGTAGCGAGATGCAAGCTCCGATGCCTTGCGCAAGGCCGGCAGCGTATACTTCACATTATGGTATTCCTCGAAGCGCGATTTCAGGCCCTTGAGAATTAGAAAGGATTCTTCAACACTGGGCTCCGGGACATCTATCTTCTGAAAACGCCTGGCGAGGGCACGATCTTTTTCGAATACCCCACGATATTCATGGTAGGTAGTCGAACCAATACACTTGATATCACCGTTGGCAAGTACCGGTTTGATTAAATTCGAGGCATCCATAACCCCGCCCGAGGCAGAACCGGCACCGATGATCGTATGGATCTCATCGATAAAAAGAATAGAGCCGGGTTCATTTTTGAGCTGGTTAATCACTGCTTTGAGTCGTTTCTCAAAGTCACCACGATACTTGGTACCGGCTACCAGCGCGCCCAAATCGAGCGCGTGTACAGTGGATTGAAGCAAAACCTCGGGTACTTCTTCTTCGACAATTTTACGCGCCAGTCCTTCAGCTATGGCGGTTTTGCCAACACCTGCTTCGCCGACCAGCAGCGGATTATTTTTACGTCGACGGCAAAGCGTCTGGATAATACGTTCGATTTCCGAGTCGCGTCCGATCAGCGGGTCAATTTTACCGGCGATCGCCAATTCATTCAGATTGGTAGCAAATTTTTCCAGCGGGTTGGTTTTTTCAGTCTCTTCAGGAATGGCCTCGTTGTCATGCGTAAACGATTCGTCTTCGTTGCCATCGTCAACCCGGGTGATTCCATGCGATAAATAATTGGTTACGTCGAGGCGTTCAATATTATGTTTATTCAACAGATAAACGGCATGCGAGTCCTGTTCGGAAAAAATAGCAACCAGTACATTGGCACCGGATACTTCACCATTGCCGGAGGACTGCACATGAAACAGGGCGCGTTGTAAAACGCGTTGAAAACCCAGCGTTGGCTGGGTGTCCCGGTCTTCGTCAGACATCAATAACGGAGTATTCTGATCAACAAAGATTTCCAGCTCTTTCCTGATTGAAGCAACGTCACCCCCACAGGCTTCAAGTACCGCCAAAGCGGCATCATTATCGGTCAACATCATTAATAGATGCTCGACCGTAATGAATTCGTGCCGCTTTTCGTTGGCTTCATGAAAAGCCTTATTCAGGGACTGTTCAAGTTCTTTGTTTAACATTTCATATCCGAAATACAGATTGATCTACTTTTTAATATAGCCTATTTGACCTGAAATTTTGTGTTTAATTCGTCAAATCCGAGAAACAATTTTGTCTCGTGAAGTGAACCTGGCCTCTCCCACTAAACTTCCTCCATGTCGCATAACAGGGGATGCTTACTTTCCCTGGAATAGCTGTTCACCTGGGTAACCTTGGTTTCGGCAATATCGCGTGAATAGATGCCGCACACACCTTTACCGGCCTTATGTACATTTAACATGATTCGTGTGGCATTGTCGCGGTTATGCCCGAATATCGCTTCGAGTATGTGTACCACAAATTCCATCGGCGTGTAATCATCATTCAAAATAATAACTTTAAACATGGGCGGTTTCTTGAGCTTCGGTTTGGTGCGCTCAAGCAACAGCGTATCGTCATTTTCGATATCGTTACCGTTATTAAACTGCTGCTCAGACATGGTTCGGTCTATTTCCCGCTAATACCTATAAAGTAATGGGAGACCAGGTATAATTCAAGGTCTGGTAATGACTATTTTACTCGATTTAACTCAAGGCGTAGCACAATTTATTCTGGCCAGGTCCCCAGTTAATTTTGAACTTATTCAGTCAGCTTCACTCTAAGTTGGCGTATTACCCTTTTAAAAATTTGCGGGGAGATTCTTCTCCCCGTTTCTTTTTCTGGTATATAATTCCCGGCATTTAATTCGATCAATCGTTTCTGTGCAGAGATAAATATGAACCATCAACATATCAAAATACCCACCGAAGGCCGGGCTATTACGGCCAATAGTGACTTCAGCCTGAATGTTCCAGATAATCCCATCATTCCCTACATCGAAGGCGATGGTATAGGCAGCGATATTTCGCCGGTTATGATCGATGTGGTTGATCATGCGGTAACAAAGGCTTACCAGGGAAGCAGGAAAATTGCCTGGATGGAAATATATGCGGGAGAAAAAGCCACTCATCTATACGGTGAAGACGAATGGCTGCCGCAAGAGTCGCTAAGCGCGATGAAAGACTATATCGTCTCCATCAAGGGTCCGCTGACCACGCCTATTGGCGGTGGAATCCGCTCGCTCAATGTATCCATCAGACAACAACTGGACCTCTACGCCTGTGTGCGACCGGTACGTTATTTCCCGGGTATTGAAACTCCTCTGAAGCACCCTGAAAATACCAGGATGACAATCTATCGTGAAAATACCGAAGACATCTACGCCGGCATTGAATGGGAAGCCGGATCGCAGGAAGTCAAAAAAGTAATTAAATTCATAACCGAAGAAATGGGGATTACCAGTATCCGCTTTCCCGACACTTCTGGTATCGGCGTGAAACCAGTTTCGTCACAGGGTACCAAACGCCTGGTAGGCAAGGCATTTCAATACGCTATCGATAACGATTGCAAATCAGTTACTCTGGTTCATAAGGGCAATATCATGAAATTTACCGAGGGTGCTTTCAGAAACTGGGGTTACGAACTGGCTAAAGAAACCTACGGCGCGGTAGAAATCGACGGCGGCCCCTGGTGTGAGTTCAAAAACCCGAAAACTGGCAATACAATCCTGGTAAAGGACGTCATTGCCGACAATTTTCTCCA
>JAPUFZ010000181.1 GCA_027293245.1 Gammaproteobacteria bacterium | reverse complement strand
CCACGGTACCGCTATCCTGAGCCCTGTGCTGGGCTTCGACTTCAGCTTCGGCTTCGCCGAAGGCTATCAGTGGCTTGCCGGTTTCGATAACGTCGTTTTCACGACCGTATAATTTACTCACACGACCGGACTGAGGCGAGGGAATATCGATAATTGCTTTTGCGGTTTCCACCGATACCAGCATATCGCCCTCCTTGACCTCATCTCCCGGTTTGACATGCCATTCGACGATTTCCGCGTCGGGTAGACCTTCGCCCAGGTCGGGCAGATTAAAAATTTTCATCGATACTCCATGCTTTCTTTAACGGCATCAATGATTCGATTGACGCCGGGCATATATTGATCTTCGTAACGGTAGAGTGGCATCACCGTATCAAACCCGGTTACCCGTTTTACCGGCGCGAGTAGCGAAGTAATTCCCTCCCCCGCGAGTTGTGCGGCAATTTCGGCACCAACCCCGAAGCTGCGTGCAGCCTCGTGTACGATCACACAGCGTCCGGTACGCGAAACCGAATCGAGTATGGTTTCGATATCCAGCGGTGAAATCGTCGCAACATCGATAACTTCGGCATCAACACCAATTTGTGAGAGTTTGCCTGCAGCTTCCAGGGTTTCCTTGATCGATGCACCCCAACTAACCAGCGTGACATCGATGCCGTCCCGTAATACGAAACAGCTGTCCAGCGGTAACGCCGCGCCATTATCCTCGACCTCCTGCTTGCCGAGGCGATACACCCGTTTGGGTTCGAGAAATACGACCGGGTCGGGATCACGAATCGCAGCGAGCAGCAGGCCGTAGGCACGCGCCGGAGACGACGGTATAACGACGCGCAGGCCCGGCATATGTGCGAATAACGCTTCGGTGCTCTCGGAATGATGCTCAGGCGCGTGGATGCCACCACCGAAGGGTGCCCGAATCACCATCGGGCAGGTAATACGACCACGCGTACGGTTACGCAAACGTGCCGCATGATTGATGATCTGGTCGACTGCCGGGTATATAAAGCCCATAAATTGCAATTCGACGATCGGCTTCAAGCCCTGTGCCGCCATGCCGATCGCCATACCGACGATAACCGACTCGGCCAGCGGGGTGTCGACCACGCGCTCGGCGCCAAAGGTCTCCTGTAATCCATCGGTTGCACGAAACACTCCGCCGTTGACACCCACGTCCTCGCCCAGCACGACGACATTTTCATCGGCGCCCAATTCCCAGGCAAATGCCTGTTTGACCGCTTCCAACAAGGTCCATTCAGCCATGGCGCTTAACCTCGGCGAAATATTCTTTTTTCTGTTTTTCCAGATTGGCAGTTGGCTTGGCGAACATATAGTTAAAAAACTCACCCGGCTGCTGGTCGGGGGTTGCCTTGTATGCATCGATCGCCTTTTTCACCTGGCTATCACAATCCACGTAAAGCGCCTCGTCCTCGGTCTCACTCCACTGGTGTTCGGATTGCAGGTAAGCCTTGAATCGAATCAGTGGTTCGAGCTCGCGGGCCTGGTCCAGTTCCTTTTGATCGCGATAGCGGGAGGCATCATCGGCGGTGGTGTGATCGCACAGGCGATAACTTAGCGCCTCGACGATGCTGGGGCGATGCTGGCCTCGTGCGTGCTCGAGGGCTTCACTCACAACCTGGTATACCGCAATAGCGTCATTGCCATCGACACGGATCCCGTCAATCCCTACTGCAAAGGCCTTTTGGGCGATGGTTTTCGCCGCGGTTTGCTTCTCCAATGGTACTGAAATTGCCCAGCGGTTATTGTTCACTACGAAAACTACCGGTAATTTCATTGCACCTGCGATATTGATCGACTCGTAAAAATCACCTTTCGAGGTCGCGCCATCACCGCAGGTGGTCACCACGGCTCGATTCTGCCGACGGTATTTCATCGCATAGGCGATACCGGTCGCATGGCAGCACTGGGTCGCTATCGGCACGCTGACTGGAAAATCCTCGGCTTGATTACTAAAGCACATGCCGCGTTCATCCCCGCCCCAGTACACCAGAATTTCTTCGAGTAATGTGCCGCGCTGGATTTGGGTGGCGACATCGCGGTAATAAGGCACCAACACATCGGTATCCTGCATCGCCAGGCCTACACCGGCGCCAATCGCTTCCTGGCCTTCGTTGGATGGATAAGTCCCCAACGCGCCGGTACGCTGGAGGTTGATTGCGGCGCGGTCGAAAACCCGCGTCAACACCATGATTCTATATAGATGAATTAATTTGTCACGCCCGCCAAGGGCGTCGGGCAGGGGGCGTTTCAACTTTCCTGACGGGTCCAGGAACTCGACTGTCTCTATATTGAAATCTGTGCCTTGCATTATCTAACTCACTTTATGTTTGTTCTCGAACCAGTTGACGATTGGAGCGACCGGGGCAAATTATAGTTCATTTATCGGCGCCATTCCTCTGGGCTAATCGTCGTTCCCGCGCAATCGAAACTGTCTGTGTTGTTTGGCCGATACCAGGTGCCGTCTTGTTTAGATTGTGTTACTCCCAGGCCAGTGTTTCAGGATGCTCGATTTCAACCAGGTCATCGATTTCAACCATCGCATCATTGATCCAGCCCGGGTAGTTCGGGCCAGACTCTGACAGCGATTTTCGCGCCTGGATTTGCGGGTTTTGTGATAGCTCATCGGGTTTAATCAACGGTGCGTAGCAGCAATCGATGGGATCCAGCAATTTGTGCCAGTAACCCAGGGGATGGCGGCCGATTTGTTGGCTAACTTCTGCGATAAGCGTACGCTGTGGCATGGTCTCATATTGACGCTCTATCCAGTCCGGCTTTTGCAAGGTCATGCAAAAGTTTTTCCAGAAATGTGTTTCGAGAGCGCCCAGACTGAAATAGTTGCCATCCGCACACTGGTAGATATTGTAACAGGCGGCCCCGCCATTGAGCAGGCTTTGTGCGCGTTCTACGCCATCGACCAGTAGAGGCAGGTATTGCCACGACAGGCTGGTTTCGAACAGGCTGATATCGAGATAAGCGCCGCTATCGTGTTGATTGCGCGCGTGTAGTGCCGCCAGCATAGCGATGCTGGCCTGCATCGCCCCGGCATGGTCGGCCAATGGCGGAAAACCGATGACTGGGGCATCGGTTGTGCCATTAAGGATTTGCATCGATGTTAGCGAGCAATAATTCACATCGTGCCCGGCGCGTAATCGATAGGGACCGTTTTGGCCATACCCGGAAAGTGAACAGAATATCAACCTGGGATTGATTTTATCGAAGGTCTGGCGATCAAAACCGAGTCGGGCGAGTACACCGGGGCGGAACGATTCCAGCAGGATATCAGCGCCGGCGACTAGTCTGGTAAAGACCCGCTTTCCGCTACCCGATTTCAAATCGAGAGTAACGATTCGTTTGCCGCGATTGAGGTGCCGATAAATTGGCGAAGCCTGGCCCCCGGGATCGCTTTGATGCATAAATTGGCGCATCGGGTCGCCGCCCGGCGGCTCGACTTTGACCACATCGGCACCCAGGTCGCTGAGTTGTCGTGTCGCGAAGGGTCCCGGGATATATTGAGACAGGTCTATGACGCGGACGCCTTCGAGGAAGCGTTGCGATTTTATCCTATGTTGTGGCACGATAGTTTCAATCGTACTCGCGAATATCGTCGATCACCTTGCCATCGTTGGGCAGGCTGCCAGCTGCCAGTAGTTCGATATCAGCACGAAGTTTGCATACTTCTCTGATGCTTTCAACGATTGCGGAAACCAGCGATTCATCCGTACTGCTGGTTTCGCACTTCAGGGTAATTGCATCGGCCTGGTCTATCCAGTCGACCACCAGACGTGCCCTGATAATTTCCGGGTGACGTTTGATGACCTTGTCGACTTGTTCGGGATGGATAAACATACCGCGTACTTTGGCGGTCTGGTCGGCGCGCCCCATCCAGCCCTTGATTCGCCGATTGGTCCGGCCACAGGGACTGAGACCTGGCATGATTGCGGACAAATCACCGGTAGCAAACCGAATCAACGGGTATTCCTGGTTCAGGCTGGTAACCACGACTTCTCCCACTTCGCCATCCTCGACCAGGTCGCCGCTGCCAGGCCGCAGGATTTCAAGATATACGCCTTCATCGATAATAAGCCCTTCCTGTGCACTCGATTCGTAGGCAATCAGACCGAGATCTGCGGTTGCGTAACATTGCTGTACACGAATGCTACGTTCGCCGAAACCATCGCGCAATGTTGGCGGTAATGCCTCGCCGCTCACCAGGGCTTTGCTAATCGAACTGGCATCAAGCTTTAATTCATCCGCCTTCTCGAGGATTATTTTGAGAAAAGAGGGTGTACCGACGTAAGCATGCGGCCTGAGGTCGGCAATGGTTTGAGCCTG
>JAPUFZ010000180.1 GCA_027293245.1 Gammaproteobacteria bacterium | reverse complement strand
TGTAGAAAAATTTAACTATAGTTCATCGCCGTACAGTTATTCGCGTATTGAAACCTTCGAATTAGTAAATATCGCCTTTTGGTACCGGTATGCGATGGTAATCCCACGACTGGACGGCGTGCCTGACGATCTCTGCAGTGTTTGCCTGCTGCATGCCTGCCTCAGTTGCCTGCCCGAGGATCCGTAATGCCGATATCAGTAAAGCCGAAGCCTTATTTTTATCGAGCGCGGTCGCCCCGGTTTGTTTGCTTAGTTTGTCGCCACGCGCATTCCTGACCAGGGGTATATGCAGGTAATCGGGTGCACTGAAACCAAATAATCGATACAAATAGAGGTGCAGGCAGGTCGCTTCGAGCAGGTCTGCACCACGCACGATCTGGTTCAAATTCTGCAGTTCATCGTCGAGTACCACGGCCAGGTGATAGGCGAAGATCCCGTCGGCACGGGCGATGACGAAGTCGCCCACTGCTTCCGGAATGTTGATTTCAACATCACCGTATAGCTGGTCCTGGTAACTCAGGGTTCCGATTGATTCGGTATTGATGCGAACAGAATGGCTTGCCTGACCGAGGCGTTTATTGCGGCAGGTTCCGGGATAAATCAGTCCGAGCGGGCCGGGTTTGGCTTTAGCCGTGCGCAGGGTCCGGCGACTGCATTCGCAGGCGTATGCATAACCCTGGTCCAGTAATTGCCGGAGACCCACCTGATAACGCTCGAACTGGTCACTCTGATAAAGGATCTCGCCATCCCATTCAAAGCCGAAAAATTCGAGATCGTCAAGAATTTGATCGACTGAGCCTTCGACGACCCGTGGTGTATCAACATCTTCGATGCGGATTAACCATTGGCCCTGTTGCGATTTAGCATGGCAGTAACTGGCTAACGCGGTGACCAGAGAACCAAAATGCAATGGCCCAGAGGGTGTAGGGGCAAAACGCCCAATGATGGGCGAGTGCGGCATTAGCTTAAAAGTCTATTCAGAATTCCCTGGTAGATAGCTGACAGGTCATCGAGGTCAGACACTTTAACGTGCTCGTTAATTTTATGGATAGACGCATTCACCGGACCCAATTCCAGCACCTGTGCACCAGTCGGTGCCAGGAAACGGCCATCGGAGGTACCGCCGGCGGTAGATAATTCGGTATCTATGCCGGTCACTTGCTTGATTGACTGTCGTGCGGCCTCGACCAGTTCGCCCTCAGCGGTCAGAAACGGGTAACCGGAGAGAGTCCACTCGATGTCGAATTCAAGTTCGTACTGGTTCAGTATTGCTTCGGTGGTCTCGATTATCTGCTGATCATCGAGTTCGGTCGAATAGCGTAGGTTAAAATGAATTACGGCATGGCCCGGAATAACGTTACCGACGCCAGTACCCGCATTCATATTTGATATCTGGAAACTGGTCGCCGGGAAGAACTGGTTACCATCGTCCCAGCTGAGCTCGGCGAGCTGGTTCAACGCCGGCATGACCTTGTGAACCGGATTATCGGCCAGGTGTGGGTAGGCGACATGCCCCTGCACGCCGTGCACGGTCAGGATCGCGCTTATCGAGCCCCGGCGGCCGTTTTTGACTACATCACCGAGCTCAGTTGTGCTCGAAGGTTCACCGACCAGTGCCCAGTCTATTTTTTCGCCACGCGCCTCGAGCGCCTCGATCACCTTGACGGTACCGTTGATTGATGGACCTTCCTCGTCGCTGGTTATCAACAACGCAATTGAACCCCTGTGGTCCGCATCGGATTGAACGAACCTTTCACAGGCAGTGACCATTGCGGCGATGCCAGATTTCATATCGGCAGCACCACGACCATATAAAAACCCATCACGAATCTCTGGTTTGAATGGATCACTAAACCACTCGTCTAGCGGTCCGGTCGGTACCACATCGGTATGTCCGATGAAAGCCAGCAGCGGTGAGGATTGACCCCGCCTTGCCCATAAATTGGTGACATCGTCAAAGGTCATAGTTTCACACTCGAAGCCGATGGCCGACAGGCGCTCAATCAACAGCTGCTGGCAACCGGCGTCGTCCGGGGTGATCGACGGCCTGGATATGAGGCTGGTGAGTAGTTCGAGGGTTTCAGATTCCATGGCTCAATTATTACTTGATTGCGGGTTTAAATATTGCGTAGCAATTCGTTGATTCCCACCTTGGAACGGGTCTTATCATCTACCTGCTTGACGATCACCGCGCAGTAGAGGCTGTATTTTCCATTGCCGGACGGCAGGTTGCCGGATACCACCACCGACCCGGCCGGGATACGGCCATAGCTGACCTCGTCGGTTTCACGATGGTAAATCCGCGTGCTTTGGCCAATGTAGACACCCATGGAGATGACCGAGTTTCTCTCGACAAGTACACCTTCGACCACTTCAGAGCGAGCACCGATAAAACAATTATCTTCAATGATAGTGGGTGAGGCCTGCAGTGGTTCGAGTACGCCACCAATGCCGACACCGCCGGAAAGGTGGACATTTTTGCCAATTTGCGCGCAGGAGCCGACTGTCGCCCAGGTATCGATCATCGCGCCACTATCGACATAGGCACCGATATTGACATAAGACGGCATCAACACCACGCCTGGCGCGATATAAGCGCCCTTGCGGACCATGGCCGGAGGTACCACGCGTACTCCACTGCTTGCCATTTGTTCGGTGTTGCTCTTGGCAAACTTGGAGTCGACCTTGTCGTAATACTGGGTTGAACCACCTTCCATGATCTGGTTGTCGCGAATACGAAATGACAGCAACACGGCTTTTTTCAACCACTCGTTAACCCGCCAGCCATCATCGACAGGTTCGGCAACCCGGGCCGCGCCTGAATCGAGCAAATCGATGGCCTCGAGCACGGCATTTTTAACCGCCGGATCTACGTTGGCGGGGGTAATATCAGCGCGATTTTCGAATGCCTGTTCGATCACTTGCTGAAGTTCTGACATGGGTTTCTCCTAAACAGTCGATAACAGGATGTTGATTCGATGCGCCGCATCGCAGCATTCATCGAGTGGTGCGACCAGGGCCATGCGGATCTTGTTGAGACCCGGATTGCTTTCGCCCGTGGTACGTGAAAGATAACGGCCGGGCAATACCGTGACATTTTGCTCGGCGAAAAGCCGCTGGCTAAAGTCAGTATCGGCAATCGGCGTTGTCGGCCACAGGTAAAAACCAGCCTGCGGCTTTTGCGGCGCCAGTGTATCAGATAGTATTGATAATACCTGATCAAATTTTTCCCGGTAAAGCCGGCGATTATCGATCACATGCGACTCGTCGCTCCAGGCAGCGATGCTCGCGGTTTGCGTGGGTGGCGGCATCGAACAACCATGGTAGGTTCGATAGTGGAGAAAATTTTTCATTAGTTCGGCATCTCCGGCAACAAATCCGGAACGAAGACCGGGAAGGTTGGAACGTTTCGACAGGCTATGAAATACCAGACAGTTGTGAAAATTACCCAGGCCCATGGCCGATGCGGCGCCGAGCAGACCCGGCGGGGGCCGGTCTTCATCAAAGTAAATCTCGGAATAACATTCATCACTGGCTATGACGAAATCATGCTGCTGCGCCAGTGCTACCAGTCGCTGTAAATATTCCTCGGACATAACCGCACCGGTGGGGTTGCCCGGGGAGCAGATATATAGCAGTTGGCAGCGTGACCATTGTTTATCATCAATCGCTTCGAGATCGGGCAGGTAGTCGTTCGCCTCGATGCAATCCATATAGTGCGGTTGTGCACCGGCGAGCAAGGCAGCACCTTCATATATCTGGTAAAACGGATTCGGCATCATCACCAGCGGGGCCGGTTTGCTCGCATCGACGATACACTGGGCAATAGCAAACAGGGCCTCGCGAGTACCATTCACCGGCAGTATATTGTGTTCTGGATTTATTTCGGATTCCGCTATGTTGAATCGTCGGCATAGCCATCTCGAAATAGCCTCACGCAATTCCGGCACACCTTTGCTACTCGGATAGCTGGATAACTGGTGTAAATGGGCAATCAGGCTTTCAACCACAAAATGGGGTGCCGGATGCCTGGGTTCGCCGATAGATAAGGATATATGATCCAGATTTGGCGGCGGGGTCAGGCCCTGCTTGAGTACAGACAGCTTTTCGAATGGATAGGGATGCAGCTTTGCTAGATCTTTGTTCATGATGATGGCAGGTACCTGAATAGGATAATTATAACGGGCAGGTCAGAATCGGCACAGGGGTAAATGATATAGCCTTTGCCTGGCACCGTATTTTTAGTTTAAAGTGTAATGGATAAATAAAGGAGTCTCTGATTACATTATGAGTAAATCCGAATCGATGCGTGCCTGCTGGTTCGAAACTTTCGGCCCAGCCAGCGAAGTCCTGACCTGCGCTGAGCTGCCTAAACCACGGCCTGCATCCGGCGAAGTTTTGGTACACATGAAAACCACGGGGGTCAACCCGTCCGATGTTAAAAAACGCGCGGGCGCATTCCCCAGTCTGCTCGATGAAGGGCTGGTGATTCCGCACAGTGATGGTGCCGGTGTGATCGAGTCGGTTGGAGAGGGTGTCGCTTCACAGCGCATTGGAGAGCGCGTCTGGGTTTATCAGGCGCAATTCGCGCGTCGATTTGGCAGCGCGGCCGAATATCTGGCGATTGATGCCGCGCGAGCGGCGACCCTGCCCGATAGTACATCATTTGAAACAGGTGCCTGCCTCGGTATTCCGGTAATGACTTCACATCGCTGCGTATTTGTGGATGGCCCGGTCGAAGGTCAAACTTTGTTGATTACCGGTGGTGCCGGTCGGGTCGGTTATTATGCTATTCAGTGGGCGAAGCAGGCGGGTGCAAGAGTGATTGCTACCGCCAGCAATGACGCAGACCGCGAGACCTGTGAAGCAGTCGGTGCCGATTTTGTCGTCAACCACCGCGAGGCGAACTGGGGTGAAGCAATTCTGTCTGCGACACAGGGCGAAAAGGTCGATCATGTAATCGATGTCGAATTTGGTGCTAATCTGTCCGAGGTGCTTAAGCTAATCCGCACCGGTGGCAGCATCGCAACCTATTCGTCGACCCAGGTCAAAGAACCGAAATTGCCGTTCCTGCAGATGATGTACCTCGATTTAACCCTGCACCTGGTGATTGTTTACGCGATACCCGAAGCAGCCAAGCAGGCAGCAATAGCCGATATCAACAGCAAACTGGCGAATGATGAGTTGCGACATCGTATCGCCCATGCGCTCGAATTTAACCAGATGGTGCGATCGCACGAACTGATCGAGCAGGGCGGGTTTGGTGGTAGTGTGGTAGTGCGGGCCATATAATTGATCGGTGTTTTACTATAAAATCAACACGACTGAATCGGTTGATACCGGTCATAATTAAATAACAACGATGGAGAACAGCATGCCCAGATACGTGATAGAAAGAGATATTCCTGATATTGGTTCGGCGGATCGTGACGCGCTGCGAGGTGCTTCGGAAAAGTCTAATTCGGTGCTGGCCCAAATGAAAATGGATTCGAAGAATATTCAATGGGAGCATTCCTATGTTACCGCGGACAAGATCTTTTGTGTTTACCTGGCAGATTCAGAAGAGCTGATTCAGGAGCATGCGACCGAAAGCGGTTTCCCGGCTACCAAGGTCAGCCTGGTAAAAAA
>JAPUFZ010000018.1 GCA_027293245.1 Gammaproteobacteria bacterium | reverse complement strand
ATCGAGATCTGGTCGAGTTCCTGAAATGCCCCCATCGAGTCCTGGTGCAGCGGTGAATCTCCACTGAGAAGGAGCACCGGGCTCTCTGATGCCCGGGCACTGTAAAGTGGTGACAGGCCGTTGGCAAAGCCAGGACCGGCTGGGATTAGCGCGACACCGATATCGCCGTTTAACTGTGCCCAGGCTTCGGCCATGTAGACCGCCGCGGCCTCATGTCGAACGTGAACCAGCCGTATGCCGGAATCGATGCAGGCATCGAAGATGGGCATTATCTGGTTGCCCGATAAGGTAAATATGGTACGCACGCCAATAGCGTTGAGTGCCGATACTAAGAGGTTTGCACCGTTGTTAGTCATAGGATTTACCCTGGGCGAATTCCTGGATGATAGGGTATCGGTTGAATTATCTTCACAATTCAAATTTAATAAAAACTATATTTATTTTGGCTTAAGTTAAGTAAAATTTAACGATATTATCAATATTTATTGAAGCATGTCATTTCGTCGTCTAAAAACGCTTATCGCGGTCGCCGAGTGCGGGTCTTTCGTCAAGGCCGCAAATTCGACATTCCTGACCCCCGCTGCCGTCAGCCAGCAAATGAAGATCCTGGAACAGGAAATGGGTGTTGCATTGTTCGACCGAAAAAATCGGACCCCGAGCTTGACGCCGCTTGGCAGCGCCCTGGTATCTAAGGCCCGCGAAGTGGTCCAAGCCTACGAAAACATGGTGTCTTCGGTTACCGGTGATGGTGTACTCGAGGACGACCTTGCAATCGGTGCAGTGCCGACGACAATGACCGGTTTAATTCCCAGGGCAGTCAAATCTTTGAGGGATAGCTACAGCGGATTGCATATTCGTATCATACCGGGTCTTTCGTCAGAACTTTACTCACTGGTTGACCGGGGATTTCTCGATGCCGCAGTCCTGAGTGAACCCGTGCGGGTATACGAACACATGCGCTGGCTACCCATCGTCGACGAACCGCTGATTGTGCTGGCCCCGGACGATGCCCCGGGCGACGATCCAAGAGAGCTACTCGAGAGTTATCCATTCATACGATTTAACAGCCGTGCCTGGGTAGGGCAACTAATCGACCAGTGGTTGAAATCTCAACAGTTAAAAATACGTGAGGGGATGGAACTGGACACGCTAGAGTCGATATCGGCAATGGTATTTCACGGCCTTGGCGTATCGATCGTACCGATGCGGTGTGTGCCGTCGCCACGTCCGCTGGAACTCAAGCGAATACCGCTCCCGGCGACCAGTCCAAGAAGACTGGGGCTATTGTCGCGCCACGATAACGCCAGATTCAAATTGATCGATATCGTTTTTCACGAACTCTCCTGTGTCGTCGAGCTAAGCGGTCAATTGCCGGCACTAAGCCCAATATTGCTTAAAGACGTCGCTCTCTAATAAATGATATTAGTGCGTGTGAGTAACAGGGGACATGGCGAGCGATCAGACCTAAAATTGCATCTCTACGTGATGAGCAAATCCGGAGCCTGGTGCTGGCCCGGGCAATACTTCCGTCGGTCGCGACGATATAAAAATAATACAGATGATTGTAGTTAAGGCGATTCATGATAATATTACTATTCGAATATTTCTTAGTCTTCAACTGGGCTATAAATAACAAATCGACAATGGTTGTCAATCTTCTATGAGCAATATGTTCGCTTTTCTAATCGCTTTTTCGACCAGGCATTCGTTGCCGAAAGACTCGAACAATAATTTTTTTATTGGCAACCAGTTGGAGTTCATTGGCATTTACTGGCTGATTATTAAACCCAGATTAGACGAGTTGCCCGATCGGAGTCACCTGGTCCCGTGAGATTCAGTACCTGTCTATTGTTCTTATTGACAACTACCTCCTGCTCAACCTTGCCAATGAAAAACAGGTGCAGGATAACCAGAAACTATTACTGTCTGCCTGCCAGATGCTAGCGGCTCAACCCGAATCGACGGGCTTAAACGTTTGTGCTTACTATATTCAGGGGTTCCTGGCGGGCGCGCGCTCCACAATTACTGTCATGACCACTTCGCCTGGCGAAGCAATCGATCAGTGGTCCTCTTTTGCCGAAAGAGCCTATCGCACCAGAGTTGGCAGTCTATCTGATTCCAGGCAAGCCACAGCTGTAAATCAATTTTGCTTACCGGATGATGAATCACTCGACCAGGTGATTGAAGTCCTCTTAAAGTCGATGTCGTCCCCAGTCGAGACGATCGATATATTAAAAGCAAGATTTGTTCATGTTCTGAAGGCCAAATATCCCTATGGGTAAGCGCCGCTGTAGCGGAACGAACAGGGTAATCGATAGAGTCAGACATTCGATCCCGATCTATAGAACCGACCCAGGAACTGAATTTTAAAATTGGCCGATTGTAGAAATAATACAGGCGATTGGAAATTATTAATTGACTAATGAACTTGACCACAAAGCCCTTTTAAAACTGGAGAACACAGCATGCAAACGACTAGAATCCTAACCCCTGAAAATCAATCCCAGGCGTTACAAATCAATCAGGTATTACGCAATACCTATGGCCTGTTATCTATGACCCTGCTATTGAGTGCCTTAACGGCAGGCGTAGCCGCGACATTGAATTTGCCTCACCCCGGTATAGTCCTAACCCTGGTCGGGTATTTCGGCTTACTATTTTTGACCACTAATTTTCGCAATAGCAGCAACGGGTTGCTTTGCGTTTTTGCACTGACGGGATTTATGGGTTACACCCTGGGGCCAATCATCAATGCTTATTTGAGCATGAACAATGGCCCCAGCTGGTAATGACTGCTATGGGAGCAACAGGGGCTATTTTTCTTGGGTTATCGGGTTATGCGCTGACCAGCAAGAAAAATTTCAGTTTTATGGGCGGATTTTTGATGGTAGGTATTCTGGTAGCGTTTCTGGCAGGGCTGGGTGCTATATTTTTTCAAATTCCAGCCCTGTCGCTCGCGGTTTCGGCCATGTTTGTACTGCTCATGAGTGGCCTGATCCTCTATCAAACCAGCGATATCATCCGCGGTGGCGAAACCAATTATATCATGGCTACAGTCACCCTCTATGTAGCCATATTTAATCTGTTCACCAGCTTGTTACACCTGTTGGGTTTTATGAACGATGGCGATTAGTCTGACCTGGATCGGCGTTTCCGACTTGAGTGTGTCCCGCGCCTGATTCACACCTTCAGATATATCTCAGGTACAGTTACCAGGGGCAAAATCAATCGAACTCCGATGAAGCATACAATCAGCTTATCTCTGACTTTAGGGGCATTTTGGCTACTTAATTCAGATCACAACACGCCTCTTATTCTTTCCCTTGGGGTGGTCTCTGTCGCGTTTGTTATTTACCTAACGCATAGAATGGACGTGGTAGATCACGAATCTCAACCCGTGCACCTGACCGCAAAACTCCCCGGATACTATGTATGGCTGGGCAAGGAAATTATTCTCGCAAATATTTCCGTTGTGAAGCATGTCTGGCTGGGCAACCAGACAATTTCTCCCACCCTGGCCACGCTGGTAGCCAGTCAAGAGACCGACATGGGGAGGGTAATCTACGCAACTTCTATTACCCTGACCCCGGGTACAGTCGCGGTAGATCTGGCAGGTGATCAAATCATCGTGCATGCTTTATTACGGGAGAATATTGAAGCCCTGGAAGCCGGGGAAATGGATCGTCGTGTGAAGCTGCTGGAAGACTCATGCTTATAGCCGCAACCTTAGCCATCCTGGTAGTCATGGCCCTGGCAATCGCTCGAGGGGTGATGGGTCCTACGCTTTACGATCGGATCCTTGCGGTGAATATGTTTGGTACCAAGACAGTACTGCTTATTTCCCTTCTAGGCTTTGTCATGGGGCGGCCGGAATTTCTGGATATTGCCATTGTCTACGCCCTGATCAATTTTCTTAGCGTGATTGGCGTATTGCATTACTCTGAATACTCCGAATTGAAGCCCGGTCCCGGCGAAATAGAGCGACCTCGAAAAGAATCGTAATGGATAGTGTCATCGAATTCGCTAGTGCACTGTGCCTATTGACTGGCAGCTTTTTCTGCCTGTCGGGTGGCATCGGAATTATACGATTTCCTGACTTTTATACCCGTATGCATGCGGTAGGTGTGACCGATACCCTGGGCGCAGGTATGATTTTAGTGGGGTTGATGCTGCTACGCCCCGAAAGTCTTGTACTAATCAAATTGATCATGATTCTACTCATGACGCTGTTTATCAGTCCAACAGCAAGTCATGCGTTAGCCAAGGCGGCGCTACGCAGCGGTTGCGCACCATTGCTGTATAGAAAAGACAAGGAATAAGGGGCAAAGTCATCGAATCCCTGGTCGACATTGTATTACTGGGTTTCCTGGTATGTATCGCCCTTGCCATTGTTCGAATGAAGGATCTGTTCGCTGTTGTTATGCTGTCAGGCATTTACGGACTGCTGTCAGCGAGTTTTTTTGTCACCATGGATGCCGTGGATGTGGCGATTACCGAGGCAGCCGTGGGGGCCGGTATCGCTACTTTGTTGATGCTGGTGGCCGTGACCATGACGGGTCGATACGAACAGACTGCCAGCCATAGACCCGTCTGGGTGTTGGTCGTGGTTCTTGT
>JAPUFZ010000179.1 GCA_027293245.1 Gammaproteobacteria bacterium | reverse complement strand
TCGATGGATTTTTTGATGAGATTAAACACGGATTTTGGGTTTATCCTGCGATTGTGGTTACCTTAATAACTCTGATTTATGCACGTAAATCCCCGGGGACTGTTTCCGGGCCTCTGGTTCATTACTTTCAGACGTCCCCATTCGTCTATATCACTATCGGGCTCATGATTGTTATCTTTTTTAGTAGGATTTTTGGCTCTGGTATTATCTGGAGGGTAGTAATGGCGGATAATTATATGACTGGTTATAAGGCCATTATTCAGGAAGGTGTCGAATTACTGGGCTATGTTATTGTATTCTATGGATCAGTTATGTTATGGATCACACGTACCGTCTTAAACCGGCTTCACCAATGGCAAATTCGATCTCGGCGGGATCGGCGCCGAACTAGTCGGCGACGTACTGCGCCAGTCGGTTCTTGATCTGGCGCGCCGCTTAGTTAAAACATAAATAAGACTGCCTTATTCCGGGTTTCCATAAAACAATTGATAGCCGATGGAACACGAGGTATTTCAGCAGGGGACATATTTCAATAGTCAATAGTCTCAATAGGGGACAGACCCTGAGGTATCCCCAGAAAATATAATTTAAAAACAGCGAGTTAAGGCGTATAGTTCATCCAAAACCCCCCGGCCCCGATATAAATATCGCCCGGCGTCCATAAGCCAGGTGAAATTATATTGACGTTTCCCGAAGTCTTGAAGTCGATCCCTTTCATATCCGGAAAAGCCAACAGTCGCAGCCAGAACTGGTTAGTGGTAATTGATACTACGTCCGATCCCCCGGGCCACTTGGACCTCACCATAAAGAAATCCTGAAGCAGATCGCCATTGAAATCGGCAATGACGAAGTCGCGAAGCTTGGGAAGTTCGGGTAGCCCCAGGCAGATAAACGGCTGTGTCGCCTGGCTGCCAGAACGGGTATTTCTTCATCACCGCCAGAAACAACTCGCTGGCGAGCAAGCTATTGAGCCACTCCCTGGCGAACGCGTATTCGCAGTTTGCAAACCAGGCGGCATCCACGCCGGCAAACTGGCGGATGAACGGGAAAATCGCGACATCAACCAGGCGACAATGACGGCCAGCTAAATATGGTTGGTGACTCAATATCTCGTCCAGATCGCGCAAAAATGCTTCGGCTCGCTGCCGGTGTTCAAGCTCGCTGGACTCGGGGTGGCGGTCGGCGTACTTGTAGCAATCAAGCAACGGCTTGAATTCGACATCGCAGCGCCGCAGCAACTGCGTGGATCGCTCATCCATGTCGAGCCATTGCTGTAGATCCGCTTGCGACAGGCTCCATAGCATCGCCTCCAGGCTTTCGTCGATCACCCGGCCATCCTCCAGCACCAGCACCGGGACTGTTGCCTTTGGCGACAGTTGCAACATCGACGCGGGCATGTCACTCAGTTTCACTTCGCGCAATTCCACCTGGATGCCGCTGTAAACCAGCGCCATGCGCGCGCGAATGGCAAACGGACAGCGACGAAAGGAATAAAGAGTGGGGATTTTATTCACTAATAACCGTTAAGTTTGTACAGAATCTTTTATACACTTGCAGCCTTATGCGGAAACGCCCGACCTACAGGATAGCAGCATGCCTATACCCGAATCACGGCAACTCGACTTCGAAGAGATTCCGATAGTCGACATCAGCCAATTGGCCGACCCGGATCACGCCGGGGAGATTATTCTAGCAATCGATCAAGCCTGCAAGAATGTCGGCTGCGCTGCCAGTTCCAAGGCGTCATCTACCTCTATTCCCAGGTATCTGACGGTGCTTTCCATTTTCCTGTGACCCAATAGAATCTGCCCGCTCTGAACGGTGATTCCGGTGATTCTGGAAGCCTCATCCACCAGAGTACACATATAGAGAACATTATGAGAACATAGATCTCTCCACGGAAAGGAGAGCCACATGCTTCATGCAACGACCAGGGATCGGTCACCACTCAGGCCGCCATACCAACGCCACCGGCCGGAACAGACACTGCTTTACCAGATTGTCGAGCAGCACTACCCGGAATTCAGGGATGTCATGGCGGCACAAGGCAAATTCCTACCCATACATGTTCAGCAGGAATTCTCAGAGTATCTCAAGTGCGGTCGGCTGGAACATGGATTCCTGCGGGTGCAGTGCACCGAATGCCACCATGAACATCTGGTCGCTTTTAGCTGTAAAAAACGAGGCTTCTGCCCCAGTTGCGGCGCAAGACGCATGGCGGAAAGCGCCGCACTGTTGGTCGATGAGGTTTTGCCTGAACATCCCATACGCCAATGGGTCCTGAGCTTTCCCTTTCAATTGCGGTTTCTATTCGCCAGTCGCCCGGAATTGATGGGCAGGGTACTGGCTATTGTTTACCGCGCAATCGCTACTCACCTGATCAACAAGGCGGGATTCACCAGGAAAACTGCGCGAACCGGCGCGGTAACGTTGATTCAGCGATTTGGCAGCGCCTTAAATCTTAACGTCCATTTCCACATGCTGTTTCTGGATGGTGTCTACGCCGAAAACAAATACAGTAAAACGCAGTTCCAGCAAACCATAGCGCCCAACCAACAGGATTTAACGGACCTGGTGCATGCGATCAGCCATCGGGTTGCAGGTTTTCTGGAACGCCAGGGGATTCTGGAAAGAGACGAAGAAAACAGTTACCTGAATCTGGAGGGTGAAGAAGACCCGATGCAACAGGTGCTGGGTTGCTCGGTCAGTTACCGCATCGCGATCGGACCACAACAGGGACGCAAGGTGTTCACATTGCAGGCCCTACCATCCTGGGAAGAGGATGATCGATTTGCCCAAGTAGCGAAAGAGTCCGGATTTAGTTTACATGCCGGGGTAGCCGCGCAGCGTTGGGAGCGGCAAAAGCTGGAGCGGCTTTGCCGTTACGTCACGAGACCGGCGATATCAGAGAAACGTCTTTCAATGACGTCCTCGGGGAATATCCGCTATAAGCTCAAAACACCTTACAGCGATGGCACCACTCACGTGATCTTTGAGCCGCTGGATTTTATTGGCAAACTGGCCGCCCTGGTACCTAAGCCAAGAGTGAACCTGACCCGATTCCATGGCGTTTTCGCACCGAATAGCAAACATCGAAGCCATGTAACACCCGCCCGGCGAGGAAAGGGCAATCCATCTCAATCGCAAGATGACAAAACACCAGAGCAACGGCATAAGGCCATGACCTGGGCGCAACGCCTGAAGCGGGTGTTCAACATCGACGTGTCGATCTGTCCGAAATGCGAAGGTGAAGCCAAGGTGATTGCCTGTATCGAGGATCAACAGGTCATCGACAAGATACTGAAGCATTTACAGGCCAAGGGCGAATTACCTCCACAGCCGGATCTGTTACCTGCTACGCGGGCCTCCCCCGATGTGGACTGGTTTGCATAGGCAAGGGATTAGTTCATCAATCTTTCAGGAAAATTTCGGTAACCGCTAGAACAGGTTGCCCGGTAGCTTGTTACCTGATGGAGTGACCAAGGTCCTGATACATCTAAAAAGTAAAGATTCAATTCGGATATACAGGATCTCTAGTGGATTCTGGTCGGGCCGGTGGGTGTTACCGGTGGATTTCCGCCCCCGGTTTTCGGGCTTGATAGGCTGATAGGTAAGGTGTTGCGTTTATTCTTCCTATACTCTTTGGGTTCACATTTCGGGAGGGACACGCCATGGAACAATCATACGATTCTTCAGGTCGATTAGCCGAGGAATCAAAGGTCTTTACAAACCGGTTGGGCGGCCGCCGAGCAATGGATCGCGTTCTTGCTGGAGAGAACCAGGCCATTCCATTTAGTATTAGAGTCATATTCTACCTGGTAGTGACCACGACCGTTATGTATGCGCTGGTATTACTCGTTAAATATGGCGATGCAGCATCGCTGTATGCTGAAAACGGGTTACTGGAGTGGCTACAGATCAGCCTGTTATTAATATGCGCCAGTCTATTGTACCAAAGCGCCAACTATTTGGCAGAAATGAACGAATCCTGGCAGTTCCTCCCACAGGCTTATTATTGGCAGGTTTTATCTCAGTCATAATCTTCTCGCGCATATTTGGCCAACAGGTTTTCTGGAGTTTTTCACTACAAGATAACTACATACGCCTGGTCGCCCGCATCGTCGAAGAAAGTTGTGAAATTTTCGGCTATCTTCTTTTATTATTTGGCGCTATCGAATTACTGGTTTTCGCAATTTCGTGCAAGACCGATAGGCGCGATCAATATTCACAGCGGCAGTCCGATACCAAGACACTATAACCGCTGGCATCGACCCGCCAGCTTAAAAAGGAACACGAATTATAACCTGGCAGCCGCCGATGCTTTGATCACATTCAACCTCAACCTGAGTTGATGTGTTTGAGCCTTGCAAGAGCCCATTCAGCAGCCTCGTGGTGAAGTTGCCCAAGGCGAAGCCGACCAATACATCCGTCGGGTAATGTGCCTTAGCCTCAACACGTGCCCAGGCCGTAGCCGCTGCCAGGGTATAATATGTGTTTGACAGCCAATTACGTTTTTTCTCACTAAGCATCAATTCATTGGTCCGCAATGACGCTATCGTTGCATAGCTTGATGCCGATGACGTATGTGACGAGGGAAAGCTTCTTTCTTCACCCTGGTTAGGCCGCATCCTGGCCGTTGATTCTTTTAACGAGCCGGTAATGTAACTGTTGGTCATGCCAGATGACGCCAGGACAGCCATATTGCCATAACGATCCGGCAACAAAACATCCTCTCTACCCGGCGAAAGAATACTGGTGACCACTGCTGAAGTTGCAAGCAAACTACGCAGGTTATTGCTGGCCTCATTTGCTGATTCTATTGATCCATAGACCGGGTTTTCCGTTGAAGCCCAGCGCGAAATGCTTTGATCAGAACCCGTAGCCGCTATCAGCAATGCCGCAGCCGCCGGAATCCAGGTCTTTGGATCCTTTGCTGCCATTACAAATGCAGAGCTACCACGCATGGATGCCTGCTTATCTGGCACAGATTGTAATGTCGAACAGGCTGTATTGAGTAACACGAGAAACAGACCACAAAGCCGCAGAATAGAACAAAAACCAGGGCCCTGTTTAATATTAAACAATTTAATATATTGCTGTTCTACCCCTCCACGAGTAGAGCACCATTCCACCATAATCACCTCTTATAAGTTGTTACCCATAAACCAGTAGCAACTTACATGCCAATGAAAACGGTGAAATCAGGGAAATCAGGGTGGGTGAGTGGGGTCCCGGAGAGAACAGCGGCGAACACGAAGCACTGCTCAATGTCTCTCATAAACAGCTCGATGACGTATTGCGCCGGTTGGCGATTGGCTCGGCATCCGTGTTCGTCGATCGATTCGGTAAAGCCATCGATTCGGATGACGTGGACTGGGATAGCACCGAATACGCATATGATTTCAACTGGGCGATGAAGTGCTGCAACTTGAACTGGAGCGACGTGGACAAGAATGCCCATTTCGATGCCTATGCGAAGGTCATGCACGAGGAAACTCTGCGCCTGGTCCAGGAACGCCCCTAAGTCGGATCGGTTTTCGGTCTTGCCGGACGAACCGATCCGGTTGCCACGATGAATTTTAGTCGAAAGTGATCAACTGATGCGCGAAAGGTGGACGAACTTTTCAGGCAAAGCAGTAAATAACAGGGAATAAGGACAGATACTGGATCGGATTTAGCGGATTGATATTGGCAGATAGGGCTTTTATACTTCTTATACCTCGGAAATTGCACTATTAAATACGGGGCCTGAAAATTATTAATCAGGACAGTACTTAACATTTTTGTCAAATTCTGACAATTGTGTCAACTCCATTCTATTTCGATAGTTTTTTAATTTGATTGCATTCGACGGCGCATTACTAGCCAGATTTCATATAGGGTGTACAGTAGTTTGTTAGCCTCGGTGTTGAGAAAAGCAATCGAGTTAAATCTAACCCCTCTGGTCCTATGTCGGAT
>JAPUFZ010000178.1 GCA_027293245.1 Gammaproteobacteria bacterium | reverse complement strand
CAAAGCTTGTCGAGACTGATCAGGGCATTGCGATGGATTCGATAAAATCGTTCGCCGAATTCCTTTTCCAGGCTTTTTAGCGGGTCTTCAATCAGCACTTCGCCCTCGGTATACCGCACCGTGACATACTTTTGATCTGCCTGAAAATAATAAATTTCTTCGACCGGAACCAGCACCAGGTTACCCCGTACGCGGGCACACATATGCTGACGTTCTTCAATCCCGGAGAGCACATCATCGTTCTGCGATGACTGCGCTCTATTGGGCCTGGCTGCGGCTTCGAGCGCATTGGCCAATCGTTCTTTGCGTACCGGCTTTAACAGGTAATCGACAGCGTGGGTTTCAAATGCCTCGAGCGCATGATCGGCAAAAGCAGTGGTAAAAATCACCGCGGGCGGATACGACAACCGTGACAGGTGTCGCGCGGCCTCGATACCATCCATACCGGGCATGCGAATATCCATTAATACGATATCGGGGTTGAGGGATTCGAATTTTTGCAGGGCCTCGTTGCCATTGACTGCAGCGCCGACGACTTCGTACTCCGATAAATCACCCACCATTCTCGACAAACGATCGCGGGCTGGTTTTTCATCATCGACTATCAGAACCTTCATCGTAATTGCTCAGGCAGCGTTGGCCGGAAGTTTTAGCGTAACCGTAAACCGATCATCATCTTCCACCTGTTGCATGGTAGCCTCGCCACTAAAGGCAATTGCCAGTCGCTCGCGAATATTGTCAACTGCCATTTGATTACCCTCGCGATGTTGCTCGGTTCTATCTTCGAGTAGCGGGTTGGATATCACAATCCGGGTATATTCGTTTTCACGATCGATAGTAATATCGATCACACCACCTTCCGCCAGGGGTTCGACACCGTGGTAGATAGCATTTTCTACCAGCGGTTGCAGAGTCAAAGCCGGTAACGAAACCTCGATGTCATCGTAAGGCATATGCCATTTCACAAACAGCCGATCGCCCAGGCGCAACGACTCGAGCTGAATATAGCTACGGGTTAACTCGAGCTCCTGTTGCAGTGGAATGCTGGCTTCGGCGGCGAGGCTGGCCCGAAACAAATCGGACAGGTTCTCGATCGCCTGTTCGGCGAGGTCGGGGTGGTCATGGGTAAGGCTGGCAATGGTATTCATGCTATTGAACAGGAAATGCGGCCGAATTCGCGCCTGCAGGGCCTGCAATCGTGCCTGCGCCTGGACCTCCAGGGTCCTTTCCGATTCGTATTGAACATAAAAATAGCGTAACGCCAGGCCTATCAATATCATCGCGATGGCACTATTGCGCAACAGCACAAAGCCCAGGCCCAGCGACGGCGAATCGATACGCAGCATTTCTGCAAAATTCTCACTCAGCCAGCTCACCAGCAAGGTGACGATCAGGGTTAAGCCGATTGTGACTACTGTCGTGATTCGCGTATTGCGCAGGTAACCCAGACGCGTTATGCCGCAAAGAATGGCCGCCACACTCAGGCTGATCCATTGCATTAACACCGAGTTCAACGCAATCTGCACATACAGACTACCACTGCTATAGCTGATCAGTGCAAATACGATGGCAAACAGCTCGATCACCAGCAATACACGCAAAAATACGGCAGCATCGCAAAAATCAGGCAGATAGCTGTCAATTTTTAATACTGGGGAGTCTTTTTGGGCCTGATTTGACATAAACTATTGATTTGTTTGACGAGCACTGTAAGCATACAACAAACCCTTTAAGGGTAGTGAAGCCTGCCTGCACAGTGCAATTAGCCGCGATCGTCGTGGCCTTGGCATAAACTACACCTATGTATATAGACTATATCTAATTTTATGACTAAGAAAGATTCCCGTATGTGGGGCGGACGTTTTAACGAGCCCACCGATGCTTTTGTCGAGGCTTTTACCGCTTCGGTCGAGTTTGACCAGCGTCTCGCACTGGTCGACATACAGGGCTCGCTCGCGCACGCGAAAATGCTGCACAAAATCGGAGTTTTAGACGATGCAGAGCACGAATCAATTACCCGGGGTATGGCACAGATTAGCGAGGAAGTAAGCAACGGCAGGTTCGACTGGTCGGTCAGCCTCGAAGACGTGCACATGAACATCGAAGCACGGCTGACCGAACTGATCGGCGAGGCCGGCAAGAAACTGCATACCGGTCGTTCGCGCAATGACCAGGTCGCCACCGACATTCGTCTCTACCTGCGCGCAGAGATCGGTGCCTGCCTGACTCAAATCAGGACTTTCCAGCAGGGTTTGCTGGATCTCGCCGAACGCGAGGCTGAAACCATCATGCCGGGATTCACCCACCTGCAGGTCGCGCAACCGATTACCTTCGGCCACCATATGCTGGCCTGGTTTGAAATGCTCGAGCGTGATCACGGCCGGCTAAAAGACTGCCAGCAGCGCATGAACAGCATGCCACTCGGAGCTGCCGCGCTGGCCGGCACTTCGTACGCACTGGATCGTGACTACACGGCCGAACTATTAGGCTTTGACGCGCCGGCCAGGAATTCGCTGGACGCGGTCAGCGATCGTGACTTCGCCATCGAGTTCTGTGCAACCGCGGCCATCTGCATGACCCACCTGTCGCGAATGGCCGAGGAACTGGTGCTCTGGTCGACCGCACAATTTAACTTTATCCAGTTACCCGACCGCTATTGCACCGGCTCGTCGATCATGCCGCAAAAGAAAAACCCGGACGTGCCTGAACTGGTGCGAGGCAAGAGCGGGCGCGTGTTCGGACACCTGATGAGCCTGCTCACCCTGATGAAATCGCAACCACTGGCGTACAACAAGGATAACCAGGAGGACAAGGAACCCTTATTCGACGTGCTCGATACCCTGCGCGGTTGCCTGCGCGCATTTGCCGATATGGTGCCGAAGCTCAGTGTTAACCGCGAAGTCATGTACGCGTCGGCAAAGCAGGGTTATGCGACCGCGACCGATCTGGCGGATTACCTGGTCAACAAGGGTTTGGCGTTTCGCGACGCACACGAAGTGGTTGGCAGCGTGGTCGCGTACGCAATTGATAAGGGAAAGGATTTGAGTGACTGCAAGCTGCAGGAACTCCAGGCATTTGAACGGCGTATCGAAGCCGATGTATTCGATGTGCTGTCGCTCGAGGGTTCGGTCAATGCCAGAAACGTGATCGGCGGTACGGCGCCAAAACAGGTCAAAATTCAAATCGCCGCGTGTCGAAAGTTAATCACCGACTGAGTGCCGGGAACCGTTAGAGTAGGGTCCCTTCCAGCCACTCGGAAATATCAAAAATTTCCTTTTCCGACACGCTGTGCATCATACCCTGGTATTCCATCCAGGTCGCCGGATAACCCTCTTTTTCAAGTTTGCCGCGAGTCACGTAGGCGAGTTCGATCGGGACTACGGTATCATCAGAACCGTGCGCCAGAAAGATCGGGATACCGCTATTGGCATCACTTTTCTCCGCAGCAAGTGATTGCGGTAGAGGCATATAGGCCGACAACACCATCACTCCAGCCAGGTGGCCTGGATAACGTAAGGCGGTGAACAAAGCAATCGCCCCACCCTGCGAAAAACCAGCGAGCACGATTCTTTCAGAAACAATACCGGACTCGACCTGTTCTTCGATCATCTGTACAAGCGCCTGCGAGGATTGCCGAATTCCAGCTTTATCCGGTTCGGCGTCAATTTTAGTCTCGCGAATATCGTACCAGGCGCGCATCACAAACCCCTGGTTGATGGTCACCGGTATCATCGGTGCGTGCGGAAAAACAAACCGGATATTCAAATCCGCATTCAGTTTTAGTTCCGGCACGATCGGTTCGAAATCATGACCGTCGGCACCCAGGCCATGCAGCCAGATCACGCAGCTATCGGGCGGCCCTGAACCAATTTCAATTACAATCGGGGAATCAGACATACTAAAGCGGTCCTGCAAAGAGACCGATTATATATCGTTGGCCCCGCACGAACAGAACACTTTTTTACAAATCACTGAATGGGCTGTGAACCCCTCGCGCGCCTGCGTATGAACTAATTTTTAGATCAGCTCTCAATTGCAAAGCCACCCTCTGTATCTGGTCCTGTAACCGGGGAACTAATTCCGGGGCCAGGGTAGTCAGCCTGTGTTTAAACCCTTTACCATTCCAGATACGTAATTGCGATTGATCAAAATCGATATCATTTACGCGCAAACGCACGACTTTCATTCGGCGCAATCCGGAACCAAAGAGCATTGAAGCAACCAGCAATGCGGTACCAGACAATTGTTCCAGCAACTTACTCATTTCTACACGGCTAAGGATGACAGGTAACTTGCGCTGCCTGCTCGCCCTTCGAAAATCACTCAAATTACCCATTGGCTTTTCAAAAAACCTGTTATATAAAAAATCCAATGAATTAAGCGCGATGCCCTATCCGTAAAGCCATAACGCAATCGAAGCGGTCGGGTAGTAACCGACTGGTCTTGTCAAAAGACCGGTCACCGGACTATTATGGTCGGCAGTCCGAAAACAAACCAATATCAGTGGCAATCGCCACTGATAACGGAGAAAAACAACCGTTAAGAAAGGCTGAGAACAAAACAATCACCAGGGAGTCGGGCACCAGGCCCGTTCAACGCCATGGATCAACCAATACAATTTCCATATATAAAGAAGGTGCCCACCCCGGCTCAGTTCAACAGACGTTTATACGCCATGCTCCGCACTGCGTATAAACGCTAAGATGTTGTTAGGTGACATTATGAGCGATCCCTACTCGACACCAGATTCCGATGTCTCAACTCCTGAGAATTCGATAAAAGTTCCATGGCTATGGACTCTCTATAACAGTTTTATTCTCTATATTGATCATATCCAACGTTATT
>JAPUFZ010000177.1 GCA_027293245.1 Gammaproteobacteria bacterium | reverse complement strand
ATCGCTGGCCACGTAAAGCACCATATGCGCCACTTCTTCGGTACTGCAAACCCGGTTCAACGGAATCCCTCGTGCCGATTCGTCAAGTCCTGTTTCGGCATCGATCCCTCGATCCCGAAATTCGCCTCGCAGCATCGGTGTGTCGACATCACCTGGGCAGATCGGCACTATCCGAATACCATCATTTGCATAGTCGAGGGCCATCGCGCGAGTCATCTGCAATACCGCGCCTTTGCTGGCACAATAGGCGGTCAGGTGACGACTGCCGGTAAGGGCGGCATCGGATGCTATGTTGACGATGGTGCCGCCGTCGGCTTTCAAAATCGGGATTGCCGCGCGGCAGAAATAAAACAAACCGTTGACGTTAACGTTCATCGTGTCATTCCATTGTGAGACGGACGTCTCTTCGGCGGTTGCATGGTAGATAATGCCGGCGCAATTAACGACGATATCGAGGCCACCGAGCGTTTTACTACTGTGCGCGACGATTCGGTTACATTCCTCGCTGAGCGAAATATCTCCCTGGATGAAGTCAATGCTGCCCGGCGAATTACGCAACTGATCGATGATCGCTTCGGCCCGATCCCTGTTGCGGCCGCTAATCATCACCCTGGCGCCCGAATTTACGAATGCGACTGCAGTGGCTTCGCCGATGCCGGAAGTGCCGCCGGTAATCAGGACATTTTTCTGTTTAAAATTGAATTTTATTGTCGCTTTACTCATGATAGTTCCGATCAGTTGGAGTTTGCTCGCATAGTTATATATCGAGTGAACCAGGGAGTAGACTATTATTTCGGATTTTTTCGTGACAGGCACGATAAACATTATGAATATTTTAAAAATTGCAGCCTTCTCGCATAATAACGAAGGGGGTAACCCGGCCGGCGTTGTGATTGGCGATGAAATGCCCTCTGATGAGGTAATGCTCCAGGTAGCCGCTGAGGTTGGTTATTCTGAAACGGCCTTTTTAACACCGGTAGAGGGCGGCTGGAGGGTGCGATACTTTTCACCAGAACGAGAGGTGCCATTTTGTGGTCACGCCACTATTGCCAGTGGTGCGGTACTCGGTGAGCAGTCGGGAGTCGGCGAGTACCGACTTTTTCTCAACGAGGGTGAAATATCGATTAGCGTCGAAGCCGACGAGAGCAGTTATAGAGTGGCGTTACAGGCCCCACGGACCTGGTCGGAAACCGCGCCACAAGATTTAGTCGATACTATCCTGGGGCTGTTTCATTTATCGCGCGCAGATTTGGATCCCGAATTTCCGGTGAGCATCGCGTTCGCTGGCGCTCGGCATCTTATCATTGTCTTGAACGACCGAAACACGCTCGCCAACATGAGTTATGACTTCGATGCGATTAAATCGATTATGCTCGAACAGGACTGGATTACGATCAGCCTGTTAGTCAACGAGTCGGGAAATTTATTCCATTCGCGCAATGCCTTTGCCTTCGGCGGTGTGGTCGAAGACCCGGCAACTGGTGCGGCTGCCGCGGCCCTGGCTGGTTACCTGAGAGATATTGAATGGCAGGGCGAGGATAAATTCGAGATTTTACAGGGATTTGACATGGGTACGCCTTCCCGGCTACTGGTTGAATACAGCCCTACAAAGGGAGCAAGCGTAACGGTCGGCGGCACGACCAGAAATATAGCAGACTAAGCCGGTGAACAAGTTTCCACATCTACTCTCACCGCTGCTAATCGGCAAAACCAGGGTTCGCAACCGTATTCTGGTTTCGGCCCACGTGCCGGGCTTTGCCGAGAACAACAAGCCAGGTGAACGCTATATCGCTTATCATCGTACCTATGCGCGCAACGGGGTTGGCCTGCAAATTACCGGTGGCACTCCGGTGCACGAATCCGGTTTGCTAGGAGTTGGGAGTGATGCGCTGTGGAACCTCGATGACAGCATTGTACCCGGCTACGCGGCCCTGAGCGCCGCTGTACACCAGGAAGGCGGATGCATCCTGGCGCAACTTGCGCATAGTGCGGGGACGGTACTCATTAACCAGCCTGGTCTCGAGAGCTGGGCAGCTTCAGCGATCCGGTCGGAAACCACGGGCAATATTGCGCATGCAATGAGCATTTCTGAAATCGGTGAGGTCATCGAGGCATTCGCTGCGGCCGCCGGTCGTGTCGTTGCCGGGAATATGGATGGCGTCGAGATCCTTGGGGCGTTTGGGTATTTACCCCAGGCGTTCCTGACACCACTGACCAATCACCGCGACGATCGTTATGGTGGCAGCCTCGAAAACAGGATGCGATTTGTGCTGGAACTGCTTGAATCCGTACGATCGTCGATTGGGCCAGATCCGATTCTTGGCCTGAGAATTCCCGGTGATGAACTGGAGCCGGGTGGATTGACGATTGATGATATGAAAATCATCGCGCAACTGATCGCACAAACAGGCCTGATCGACTACCTGAACGTAATCGCTCATACCAATATTTCGCATACAGGCCGGGCAAAGCACTGGGCACCGACGCCCGCCAAACATGGGGAGTTTGTCCATCTTGCACAGGCGATTCGATCGGTCGTCAATCTACCAGTGTTTGCAGTTGGTAGAATTACCGATCCAACCCACGCGGAAAGAATTATTGCCGACAATCAGGCGGATATGGTAGGTATGACCCGGGCCCATATCTGTGACCCTGAAATAGTTGCAAAGATAAAGCGTGGTGATTTGAAGCAGATTCGCCCCTGTGTCGGAGCGAATACCTGTATTGC
>JAPUFZ010000176.1 GCA_027293245.1 Gammaproteobacteria bacterium | reverse complement strand
CAAGGGCTTCACTAACGGTTTACAAAAGGCGTTACCGACACTGGCCGAACACGGTTGTTCCTACCGCGAGGAGGGTGGTTTCATTCGTCGGCTGACCGAGGACGATGGCACCTGGATGGGACATATCATGGAGCATGTCGCACTCGAAATTCAGAATATTGCGGGTTCGGGAGTATCCTTCGGCCGCACCCGCACCACCGGGGAACCCGGAATGTACAACATGGTATATGCCTACAAGCAGCGTGATGCCGGAATCGGGGCCGGGCACCTGGCTTTGCGCCTGCTGATGCATTTGCTGCCCAAAAAACTGCAGCAGCAGGTAGATCACAAAATAGATGAAAACTTCGACTTCGAAGCCGAACTGGAAAGTTTTGTACTGCGTGCACAACGGCGTGAATTTGGTCCCAGTACCCAGTCCCTGGTCGACGCCGCGGTGGAACGTGATATTCCCTGGTTGCGCCTGAATGAATACAGCCTGGTGCAATTTGGTCACGGTAAATACCAGAAGCGCATCCAGGCAACGGTAACCAGTAATACCGGTACGATTCCCACTTCACTGGCCAGTGACAAAGAAGGAACGCATGGTTTGCTTCGCGATATGGGATTGCCGGTACCCAGGCAAATGATGTTTACCAACGAAGACGAGGCGGTGCGGGCGGCGAATAAAATTGGTTATCCGATAGTCATCAAACCCCTGGATGCAAACCATGGGCGCGGCATTAGCATTAATTTGACCACCGATGAACAGGTTCGCGAAGGATTTCATTTTGCCAGGGAACAGGGCAGGACTCGCTATGTGCTCGCCGAAAGTTTTGTTACCGGGTTCGATCATCGCATGCTGGTGATTAACAATGAGCTGGTTGCTGTCGCCAAACGTGTGCCGGGGCATGTTATTGGGGATGGTAAGTCGACGATTGCGACCTTAATCGATATCGTCAATTCAGACCCGCGCCGAGGTATCGGGCACGAAAAAGTGTTGACCCGACTGGAAATCGACCAGCCGGCAAGGACGTTAATGAAAGAGGCCGGGTATAACGAAAATTCGGTCTTGAAAAAGGGCGAACAGCTTTTTCTGCGCTCAACAGCAAATCTATCCACCGGTGGTACCGCGATTGATATGACCGATGTCGTGCACCCGGATAACCGTGAAATGGCGGTACGCGCGGTGCGCGCGATCGGGCTTGATATTGGCGGTGTGGATTTCCTTTCCGAAGATATCACTCTTTCCTACAAGGATGTCGGTGGTGCAATTGTTGAAGTGAACGCCGGTCCGGGTTTTCGTATGCACGTTGCGCCAAGCGAGGGTGAGCCACGCGACGTCGCCGGCAAGGTACTCGACATGCTGTATCCTCCGGGAGTGCCGGGCCGCATTCCGGTGGCTGCAATTACCGGTACCAATGGTAAAACCACGACCACGCGCATGCTCGCGCATATCATGAAAACCAGTGGTCACATCGTCGGCATGACCTCGACCGGCGGTATTTATATAGACGGCAGGATCACAGTCAAAGGTGATATGACCGGACCTCAATCGGCGCAAATCGTATTGCGTGATCCAACCATCGACTTTGCCATAATGGAAACTGCGCGTGGTGGCATCCTGCGCGCCGGCCTCGGATATTCGGAATGCGATGTCGCCGCCTGCATCAATATATCGGCCGACCATATGGGTCTGGGTGGTATCGAAACTCTCGAACAACTGGCCAGGGTCAAGGAAGTTGTGGTGCGCATTGCAAACGATACAGCGGTATTGAATGCAGACGACAAGCTTTGTCTGAAGATGGCCAACAGTACCCGCGCCAAACACCTGTGTTATGTGACCATGGATCCTACCCATGGACTGGTACGTGAACATATTCGTGCCAATGGCCGCGCCGTGGTACTGGAAAAGGGCATTAACGGCGATATGATTACAATCTACGACAACGGCGCCCATATTCCCTTACTGTGGACGCATTTAATCCCGGCGACGATCGAAGGCAAGGCCATGCATAATGTGCAAAACGCGATGTTTGCGGCGGCCATGGCTTTCAGCTTTGACAAGGACCTCGACGAGATTCGTAACGGTTTGCGTACTTTTGATACCTCGTTCTTTCAGAGTCCGGGCCGCACTAATATTTATAACGAGCATCCGTTCAAGGTCATTCTTGACTATGCCCACAATCCGGCTGGTTTCCGTGCCATGGCCAACCTGGTCGATAAACTCGAACCGGAGGGTAAGCGCATCATTGTGATATCGGTGCCGGGTGATCGACGCGACGAGGATATTCGTGAATCGGTGGAGGCCTGTTTACCGCACTTTACTCATTTTATCTGCAATGCGGACATAAATCGGCGCGGCCGGGGTCACGATGAAGTGCCCCAGCTGATTCGAAAATACCTACGCGAGTTTGGGGTCGACGACAGTAATATATGGGTCATTGCCGACGAAGTACCCGCGATAGAATATGCGCTCAATATGGCCGAGGCGGGTGACCTGGTACTGGTTACTGCCGATGACCTGCAACGCGCCTGGAAACTGATCATCAATCTCAATAGCGATAAACCCGAGTCCAAGGAAATCTTACCCGGTACCAAGGTGTTTGTGCCCGAGCGTGAAAAACGCTACGTGCTGGACCAGGATGAAGAGATTATTATCGATGAAAGGGGAGTTAGACTCGCCAGCAGCGAGCCTGAGGATGGCGATTAATCGAGGGTCTGCCCCGAAGCTTCTTTTTTGCTATGACTGCGCTAAAAATGGTCTCAAAATGCTCATTTACTGTGTGTAAACTGCGCTTTTTCGACACTTTTTGCCTTGCCCTAACAAAAAATTAAGCATCGGCTAAACCCCTTGAAGAGATTGTTTGGACCCTATGGAAATTCCAGAGATTGAATCCAGCCAGCTGATTCTCGACGATGCTCGTCGGTTAACCGGTCCTTCCATGCTGTGGAGTAAAACCGGGGCGATTCTTGATGTGTTAATCAAGGATATGAACATGGATGTGGTGCTCGAGAGCTGGGATAGCCAACTGCAGCATTTGCTCTCACGGATAGGTTGGCGGGACCGGGCCATCATGCACCGGCGTTTTGAAAACGGTTTCAACCTGTTGATAGAAGCGCCAATCGATCAACTTTACTCGGCCGTACTCGTGCTTGAAACCAACTGGTATTTTTGTTGCTGCAAGTTACTGGCGATCGATGTTGAAGATGAAGAGGCATTGGTTCAGGAAATTCGTAGTTCAATCAGGTCTGAAAGCAACCCGGCATTACTCGAGCTACAACATTCCGCGGCCAGGCATGAGGTTGACTTTTTAGTCGATGACGATGAAGTGTCCATCGGCCATGGAGAAGGCGGCATTTGCTGGCCGGTTGATGCGATTCCTGAACTGGATCAAATTCCCTGGTCGGAAATACACGATATACCGGTAGCACTAATCACCGGCACCAATGGTAAGTCGACCAGCGTGCGACTACTGGACGGCATTGCCAAGGCAGCTGCGCAGGTTTCGGGGGTCACTTCTACCGACTTCGTGCGTGTCGGCAACGACGTACTCGACCATGGTGATTACTCTGGCCCGGGCGGTGCACGCTTGTTGCTCCGCGATAAACGTTTACAGGTAGCTTTTCTCGAAGTGGCACGCGGCGGTATCCTGCGTCGCGGATTACCGCTGCGACGTGCACGCGCCGCGCTGGTCACCAATATTGCCAGTGATCACCTGGGACAGTATGGTGTCAATACGCTCGAAGCATTAACCGAGGTCAAGTTTGCAGTCCGAAAGATACTCGCCGAAGACGGCGTGTTGGTCGTCAATGCTGACGATCAAAATTGCCGGGCCTATATGGACAGGGTTGAACAGGACAATACTTGCTGGTTCAGCCTGGATAAAGAACATGCCCGAATCAAACAACAGATCGATGCGCAGGGCAGATGCTGTTATAGCGATGCCGGCAGTATTGTTTATTTTGACGGTGCCGAGGCGAAATCTATTTGTGAAATCGCTCAGATCCCGATGACGCTTGACGGTGCCGCATTGCACAACGTACGCAATGCCCTCGGCGCTGTCGGTGTTGCCGCAGCGCTCGGCTATACGGTCGATCAAATCAGGCAGGGATTAACCAGATTTCATAGCGATGAACACGACAACCCCGGGCGCTTAAACACCTTTGCTCTAAGCAATGGGGCGCGAGTCATTGTCGACTTCGCCCACAATGCACACAGTGTCGAGGCCGTGGTAGATACCGTAAAACGCATGCCGGCGCAAAACAAGTGGGTAGTATTTGGTTCCGCTGGTGATCGATCTGACGATGATATCAATGCCATCGCGAAAGGCGTTTGTGCTATCGATCCCGATCATGTGGTGATCACAGAGATCGAGTACTACCTGCGCGGGCGTGAACCCGGCGAAGTCAGCGAAATAATAAAACGGGCCTGCCTCGATTCGGGACTGGCGTTAAACCAGCTCCATTTTGCCAGTTCACCCCTGCAGGGAGTTCAACTGGCGGTGGCGGAACTGCAAACCGGTGACCTGGGCTTGTTCCTGGTATTGACCGAGCGCGATGAAGTCCTTCGTTTTATTAAACAATCCTGATTGAAAATTGATTCTCGCAAAGGCGCAAAGCACGCAAAGGGGATTTTGGGGTTAACCCAATATTGATATGCCTGTCCTTTCACAGCACGCCAAAGGGTTGATTATTACTGCGCTTGGCGTACTGATTATTTCACCCGATGGTCTACTGACCCGCCTGATCCATGTCGACCACTGGACCCTGATATTCTGGCGCGCGCTGTTGCTCGCGTTTGGCATGGCGCTTATAGCGAACCTGGTTCATCCGCACAAAACCTGGCAGAAATATAAAACCATGGGTCGCGCGGGCATGGCAATGGTTTTAATCTACTCGCTGGGTACTATTTCATTTGTTACGGCCCTTACCCACACCAGTATTGCCAACACCCTGATCATTCTCAGTATCACACCGTTGTTCGCCGCGCTGATTGGATGGCTGGCTTTTCGTGAGCCGATCGAAACCCGCACCTGGGTTGCGATTTGTCTGGTCGG
>JAPUFZ010000175.1 GCA_027293245.1 Gammaproteobacteria bacterium | reverse complement strand
ATGATGGCTGCCGGGTTCTCTCAACCGGTGGTCGATGCGGAAACCATCCGCCTTGAATACCAGGAGTTTGGCCAGATATTTAAAGACCTGAAAGATACCGGCGCCAGTAACGCGGATATAAATCGAAACAGGGGGCTAACTACACCTGCGAGATTTAAACGCCTGGAACAATGTTACCGGCAACTGGGGTACGATGCCGGGAAATTCATTGTCAGCTACGAAGTGGTTTATGGACATGCCTGGTTGCCCTGACACCCTCAGTGGCGCAGGGGTCGCAGGCGGGAAATCAGGAACCAGTGGGTAACACACCGTGCGGCTGTATCCAGCCCATTAAAAAAGATACCACCAGCAGCACAAATAGCGCGATCGACAATACTCTTCGAATGGTTAAAAATTTTACGGTACGATTCGTCTCGCCACGGTCTTTGATCAGGCTTACCATGCCGGCTCCGAGACTGATGAGTATCAGTGCTAACAGTAGCAAGATTATAATTTTTATGATCACGAGTAATGTTGAATTTTATTTCGGAATTAAACCACTGGGCAAAGACCAATCCGCCCTGGTCCGCGCTGCGATCGACTCCAGATTTTTCAGGAGTTAGTTTACTCGATGAAGCCAGCATCACGATATGATTATTTTTAAGCGGCGATTCAGGCCGACCCCGCGGGCCATTGTGATTACCCTGGTGGGGTTCGGGGTTTTTGTTGCTCTTGGCATGTGGCAGCTGGAGCGGGCGGATTACAAGGATGCGATACAGCGAAAGTTTGAATCACGTCTCGAAGCCGATTATCGCCAGGTAGATATTCGTGCGGCATTATCGGATATCGAATTTCAGAAACTGGAATTGCCTGGCAAGTATGACCTGAGCCGAACACTTTTGGTCGACAATCAGTTGTATCACGGCCGAGCCGGATATCATGTGTTATCTCCCTTCGAGTTATCGGGGAGTAGCGATATCCTGCTGATTAATCGTGGTTGGGTAGCTCTGGGAAATTCCCGGGAAATCTTACCGGCCATCGAGAAACCCGCGAGCGACGGAGTGGTCCGTGGTATTGCCAGCATACCGGGTGAAAACATATATCGTATGGGAACGATCTCATTACAGGATAACTGGCCACAGGTAATAGCCTTTGTCGATATCGAGGCGATGCAGGCACAGTTTGAAGGCCAGTTATTACCATTGATTTTATGGCTGGGGCCAGAGCAGGCGGGGCATTACGAGCGCGAGTGGAATCCGGTCTGGGCGCGACCTGAAAAGAGCCGGGCCTACGCCTTGCAATGGTTTACATTTGGCGCGGTATCGCTGATTTTATTTTTAGTGTTGAATTTAAGAAAACAAAATGGGAAGTAAAAAACTGTTCTGGTATCGAGTAAAATTCATAGCCCTGGTCGCTGTATTTTTGTCACCATTTATTGGCGGCTGGATGGCTTTATACGTTTTTGAAATTCGGCCCGAAAGTGGAAATTACGGGACCCTGGTGCGACCGGTAAAGAAATTGCAATGGCCGGTACTCGAATCAGTAACGGGGGTTCGCTATGGCCATGGTTTTGATAAAAAATGGACATTCCTGTTATTGACGCGGCAGGCCTGCACCGAGCAATGCCGGTCAAACCTTTATTACATGCGCCAAATCAGAACCCTGCTCGGTCGCGAGACCGCAAGATTACAAAATGTACTGATCAGCACGCCTGCTATTGATGATCAACTGAAGGCATATTTGACCGATTACCCAAACCTGGTTGTGATACAGGGCGAGGGTCAGGAATCGTTATTTTCGCAGTTTCAGGTTAACGCCACCGAGCAGGCAGGCTCGACGCCCAGGCTTTATCTGGTCGATCCGGATGACAATTACATGATGTACTATCCCGCCGAAAATGATCACTACCGGATCCTTGATGATATCAAGAAGTTGATGAAGCTATCGCAAATTGGTTGATTTTGGTCTGAATTCCTGGCGCCAACTCTGATATGATGCATTCGATTGATTTGATTGAAAAAGCCGGTATAAAGCCGCTGCCTTAGATAGAACCCGAAAATGAGCACATTAGCTGTAACTGCCTGGTCGCAGTATTACCAATTAACCAAGCCCAAAGTGGTATATCTGATTATATTTACCGCGATGGTGGGGATGTTGCTCGCGACCGATGGTGCGGTACCGATCGATATATTTGTATTTGGCCTGTCAGGTATCGGGCTCGCGGCTGCTTCGGGTGCCGCGATCAATCATATAGTCGACGAACATATCGACCGGATCATGGAGAGAACGCGAAACCGTCCTTTGGCGAGTGGTAAATTAAGTCAGCGGAAAGCCCTGATTTTTGCCCTTTCGATCGGTGTACTGGGTATTTTGTTGCTGGTAGTTTTCGTCAATTTACTCACCGCGATTCTGACCTTTATATCGCTGGTAGGATACGCGCTGATTTACACCATGTATCTGAAACGCGCCACGCCGCAAAATATTGTGCTCGGCGGTGCGGCCGGGGCCGCGCCACCGTTGCTAGGCTGGACCGCGGTTACGGGTCAGGTCGAAACCGAGGCGCTGTTGTTATTTCTGATTATCTTTATCTGGACGCCACCGCATTTCTGGGCGCTGGCGATTCGTCGCCGCAAGGAGTATGCGAAGGCCGATATTCCGATGCTGCCGGTGACTCACGGTGTGGAGTTCACCAAGCTTCAGATATTGCTTTACACGATTTTGCTTTTTGTCGTCACGATGATGCCATTCGTTATTCAAATGAGTGGATTGATCTATCTCGCGGGTGCCATCGCACTCGGTGTGGGTTTCCTGTTCTACGCGATCAAACTGTACAGAGACAAGGAACCCGACGTCATCGCGATGAAAACATTCGGTTATTCAATATTTTATCTGAGCCTGTTATTTGCCTTTCTGCTGGTTGATCATTATGCGCGACTGTTTATTCGGGGGTACCTGCTTTAAGAGGGTGTCGTAAAAAGTCGTATTGCGTCCCCTGTCTGCGTCGCCTAAAGCGCCTACTGTTGGTGAAAATGTGCTCGAAGACCCAAAGCAGCTACGCTGGGGCCAGCTTTGCTCATTTACTCCGTGTACACTGCGCTTCTCGGCTCTGGCATCCGGAACGCCGGACCGCTGCTTCGCTCTACCTCCGGAACGCCGGACCGACGGAGTGCCGCCCACAACATCCATGCAGTCGTGCGCGCATTTTCGCCTTGCCAGGAAACACAATCCAACCTTTTACGACACCCTCTATTTGATGTGTGGATTATTACGGAGGGGAACTCAGGGGGAAGAGGGTACCAGGCCGTGCGGCTGTATCCAGCCCATTAAA
>JAPUFZ010000174.1 GCA_027293245.1 Gammaproteobacteria bacterium | reverse complement strand
CAGCGGAGACAACCAATGTGCCTGAAATAGCAATTGAAGTCCCCGTAACCGAGGTACCGGTGGCGCCCGAAGTAGTCGATATCGTCGAACACAACCAGATCATTGGTCTGCAGATAAATGAGTCGGCCAATGAAATGAGTGTCGAATTTTTACTACAAAAGAAGGTGATTTCTTATTTAAAGGAGCGCAGTGAAAACAGGTTTGTCTATTACCTGAAAGATATTCGCAGCGAAATCGATGCACCCGTGATGCGCAATAACCAGTGGATCGAGCAGCTTTCGATTAGCCCGAGAGATGGGGGTGTCGATATCACTTTTCGGACTGCATCGGGTGTCCTGATGGAGACTCGTCAACAGTTACAGGGCGGTGAGCAGGTATGGGCGATAAAACTGAAAAAGTCCCCGCAACCGAAAGTTATTGTTCAGCTAGTCGAAGCTCCGACCAGAGTCGCTAACGAGCAACCGTCTGTGGAAACTGTCAAAGCTGAAATAGTCGATAGTGTCAACAAACCAGAAACGGGGGCTGCGGTCGAGGCTATTTCGGAACCAAAAGTCGTAAAACTCGATATCAAGTCGAGCCAGCCGAAGCTAAATCCTGATGAACAGTTACAAAAGGCCGTCAATCTTCTTAGAAAGCGGCGCTGGAGTCAGTCCGAAGCATTGTTACAGGGTTTGATCGACGGTCCCAATGACCTGGTGGCGCGCAGACATTTATTGAGTATCTTTGAGCAAAGACAGGCGACCAGTCGCTTTTCTGTTTTGCTCGGAGCATCGATGAAACGCTACCCACAGGAATCGGTATTCAAGACCGCGTACGCACGATCACTATTTGAGACGGGTGCTTACCAGGATGTTATCGAATATCTGCAGAATATAAATAATGCAGATGCAACACAACTTGCACTGATCGCAGCGAGTTATCAGCGACTCGACCAACATGATAAGGCGGCTGACTATTACACACAGTCGCTCGACAAGGACGGGCGACAGGCCAAATACTGGATTGGTCTGGGCATATCCCAGGAACACAGGGCTCAACTAAAGCAGGCCTTACGGTCGTACCGCATCGCGGCTAAGCTGGGGGGTATTAATGCCCGTTTGCAAGCCTTTATTGAAAAGCGCAGTGATTTGCTGTTAAAGGCAATCAACTAATGGCGTTTGCTAAGAAAATACGCCTCGGTGACATGCTGGTTAATCAAGGCCTGATCACCGACGACCAGTTACAACTGGCACTGGTCGAACAGAAAAAAATTGGTCGAAAAATCGGTGCCACCCTGGTCGAACTGGGCATGATCGACGAAACTAGTCTGCTCAATCTGGTATCCAGTCAACTCGGGATTCCGCTGATAGATTTTAATAACTACCACTATAGCGAGGATGTTGCCAAGTTATTACCCGAGATAATCGCGCGTCGCTATCGTGCCATCGTGCTCGAAGACCGCGGCAAAGACTATCTGGTTGGCATGGTTGATCCCACCGACATCTATGCGCTGGACGAGATTCAGAGCAAGCTGAGCAAGCCCGTGAGCCAGGCCATTGTGCGTGAAGCCGCCCTGCTGGAAAATTTCGACCTGGTTTATCGGCGTACCGATGAAATTAGTGCGTTCGCCGAAGAACTGGGCCAGGATCTGTCAGATAGCGGCATCGACCTCGACGATCTGCTGCAAGTAGGCATGACCGATGCACCGGTGGCGAAGTTATTACGATCCATCTTTGAGGATGCAGTGCAAGTCGGCGCCTCGGATATCCATATCGAGCCGGACAAAACCGTCATCCGAATTCGCCAACGCATCGACGGCGTGCTCTACGAACAGGTGATGAAAGAGACGCAGATTGCGCCCGCAGTGGTGGTGCGGCTTAAACTCATGGCGAATTTGAATATTTCGGAAAAACGCCTGCCGCAGGATGGCCGTTTCAATATGGTGGTCAAAAAACGCGATATCGACGTGCGTATATCAACTATGCCGATACAGTATGGTGAATCGGTGGTTATGCGTATCCTCGACCAGACCCGGGGGGCGCTGGATATTGAAAAGCTCGGTATGCCCACGGACTTATTGCGCCGATTCCGCAGAAATTTCCACCTGCCCAATGGCATGATTCTGGTGACCGGGCCGACAGGTAGCGGTAAAACAACTTCGCTATACGCAGCCTTAAAAGAACTCAACCAGCCCGAGACCAAGATTATTACCGTTGAAGACCCGGTGGAATACCGGCTCGAGCGGATTAACCAGGTGCAGGTGAATCCGAAAATCGGCCTCGACTTTGCCAATATTTTAAGATCTGCATTACGCCAGGATCCGGACATCATCATGGTCGGCGAAATGCGTGATACCGAAACCGTCGAGATCGGTGTTGGCGCAGCGATGACCGGCCACCTGGTGTTGTCCACGCTGCATACCAACGATACGGTATCGACTGCGACTCGATTAATGGATATGGGAGTCGAGGGTTACCTGCTGGCGGCGACTCTGCGCACCATCATTGCCCAGCGACTGGTGCGAAAAGTCTGCAAAAGCTGCGCCGAGGACTATACCCCCGACGCATTTGAAGCCGGCTGGTTGCGCGAAACCCTGGGTGTAAATGTTGCCGAGCATAAATACCGCAAAGGCTCCGGCTGCCAGCAATGTGGTTCCACCGGCTATCACGGCCGAATGGGCGTGTTTGAATTGCTTGATATGACCAGCGAACTGGCCGAAACGCTGCGTAACAACGATTCACAGGGCTTCGTCGACGAAGCCTTAAAGACACCGGGTTACGAGCCCCTGGTCAGTGTCGCCCACCAGCACGCCAGTCAGGGTTTTACCACCATCGACGAAATGCTACGTCTCGCAGGCCAGTTGCGCGACGATGTCATCGATGAAGTGGCCTCTGCGGTTGGAGCCTAGTAATGCCCAACTATGCATATACGGGCAGGGGCAGCAATGGGCAGCGCGTTGGCGGAGAAATTGAAGGCAGTAATAATACCGCAGTCGCAAACCTGCTCATCGACCAGGGCGTAACGCCGATATCGATTGTCGAGAAAAAGCCGCAAAGCGACGTCATTGCGACGATCAATGAAAAATTTGGTCTATATAAAGTCAGCATCGAAGAATTATTAATGTTCACGCGTCAAATGAGTGGTCTGACCAGGGCTGGAATTCCGATTACACGCGCGATCGCCGGTGTGCTCGAATCGATAGAAAACCCACTGTTAGTCAGAGCGTTGCGGGATATCCTCGAGCAACTCGATTCGGGCCGTAGCCTGTCGGTTTCATTTGCCCGCCACCCAAAGGTATTTTCCAACCTCTATATCAGCATCATTCAGGTCGGTGAAAGCACCGGCCGGCTGGAACAATCCTTCGCCTTAATGGGTGAGTACATCGACCGTAATCGCCGAATCACGAATAATATCAGGACTGCTTTACGCTATCCGACAACCGTGCTAATCGCGATTGCCATTGCGATGATAATCGTCAATTTGTTTGTCATTCCCAAGTTTGCGATATTTTTTGAAAAAAACCAGCTGGAGCTGCCGTGGCAAACCGTGTTTTTGCTCAATACCTCGAATTTTTTTGTTAGCTACTGGATCTATATGCTGGTTGCGGCAATTGGCGGTTTCCTTGCTTTCAGGCACTATATCAATACACCGCAGGGCAAGTACTGGTGGCATCGACTCATCATCAAAGCGCCGTTGATTGGGGAAATCCTGCATCGGGCTTACATGGCCCGATTCGCGCGCTCCTTCTCGATGGCATACAGCGCCGGCGTGCCGATTGTACAGGCCATGGGCGTGATTTCGCGCTCCATTGGCAATGTCTATATTTCGACCCACGTGGATGGTATGCGTGAAGGCATCGAGAGTGGTGAGACACTGACGCGAACCGCACACAGGACGGGCATGTTCACACCGGTAGTGATGAAAATGTTGGCGGTCGGTGAAGAAGCGGGCAACCTCGATGAAATGATGACCTATATCGCTGACTTTTACGAGGAAGA
>JAPUFZ010000173.1 GCA_027293245.1 Gammaproteobacteria bacterium | reverse complement strand
TTCCAGATCAATGCCAACCAGGCAAAGGGTTAAAATGAACAGGAACTGAAACAGGCCAATGCTCACCCGGTCGTATTCCCCAAACAGTATTGCACTCGACTTGATGCCAATTTTCACATCATCGTCGCGATCGACCATGCTGTACATGGTATCGTAAGCGACAGTCCATACCAGGGTGGCGACGTACAAAAGCCATGCCTGTTTCGGCAGATGCCCGGTTTGCGCGGCAAACGCCATGGGTATCGCCCAGCCAAAAGCTGCACCGAGATGCACCTGCGGTAAATAGTGAAAGCGTTTCATAAACGGATAACTCGCAGCGAGTAATATACCGACTATAGAAAGCAGGATGGTGAACCTGTTCAGGCTAAGCACCAGCAAGAAAGCCAGCACACTAAGCACGGCAAAAATTTGCAACACTTCTTTTTCGCTGATGCGCCCGCTCGCCAAAGGGCGATCTTTGGTTCGTTCCACATGCGGATCAATATGGCGATCGGCATAATCGTTAATCGCACAACCGGCCGAGCGCATCAGGAAAACGCCACTCACAAAAACAAAAGTTATCCAGATGTCCGGAGCACCATTACCGGCGATTGCGAGTGCCCACAGCGTCGGCCACAACAGCAGGTACACTCCGATCGGCTTGTCCAGTCGGATCAACTCCGCGTATAGCTGCAATTTTTGCTGGAAATCTGGTTTCATTGATATTTAAAATATTTATTCATTCTGGAAAATTTTCGCTACTATACCGAGCGATGCGCTAGATGTCAGGAACCCATTGATGATACGAGATTTTGAAGGCGTTTCGCCTGTGATTGGCGAGAACAGTTATATCGACCCGAGCGCGGTCGTCATCGGTGACGTGGTTATTGGCGACAACTGTTCTATCTGGCCATTAACGGTAATACGCGGCGACGTCAATATCATTCGCATCGGTCATAATACAAATATACAGGACGGTTCGGTGTTACATGCTTCCCATGCCGGCGATTTTAATCCAGACGGCGCCGAACTCCATGTCGGTGACCAGGTAACCGTGGGACACAGGGCGATACTGCACGGATGCCGGGTCGGCAATCGGTGCCTGATCGGCATGGGATCAATTGTGATGGACAATGCGATAATCGAAGATTCGACCATGCTCGGTTCGGGGTCACTGGTACCCTCCGGAAAAATCCTGCAATCCGGATTTCTCTATCTCGGCAATCCAGCCCGGCAGGTTCGCGAATTGACCGATCGCGAAAAGGAATACCTGATTTACTCGGCTGACTATTACCCAAAGTTGAAGCAGCGATACCAGGTGCAAACCGAATGAATATTTTATTCCTAGAGGGTTGTTAGATGAAAAAGTGGGAGTGCATCATTTGCGGGCTGGTTTACGACGAGGCCGAAGGCTGGCCAGACGATGGTATTGCCCCCGGTACCCGCTGGCAAGATGTCCCCGAAGACTGGACCTGCCCCGATTGCGGTGCTAGCAAGGAAGATTTTGAAATGCTCGAAATTTAGCCAGACACTATTTCACGCAGACCCCGTAACGCGAACTCGAGTGATTCGGGATCGCGTGCAGTCGCGGGATATACCATATAGGCTGGCCGCTGCACACTCGGCGCGTTATCGACACGAAATAACTTCGCTTGATCTATCCAGGGTTGCACGACTCGAATCGGGAAATAGCCGGAACCTCCATTTTGTAATATGTACTCCAGTCCTAATGCACCGAGACCCACGCTTACTGCTGGTGTTTCCATCTCGGGAAAGGCTTCAGCGTGCCGCACCCGAAACACGTCCCCCCAGTCGACAAACACATAATCCTCGACCCAACCCTCACTCAGCACGCGTTGATCGGTAGCCACCAGGATTAAGGTTTCTTCAAATAAATCCTCGATAATCAAACCCGGCGTTTGGCGAGGTTGATACATGACGCCTATATCGAGTAAACCATCGGCAAGCTGGCGCATCAAACTCGGCGAGTAATCGGCTTCCACATGTAATGCTATATCGGCGGCATTGCTGCGCATCCAGGGAATCCATTTCAGAATCAGGCTATCCCAGAGGCTGACCTGAGACCCGAGCCCAATCGCATGATCAAAATTTTCCGGCAGGTTAATACGTTGATGGGCCTGCTGCCACAGGCGCTGAATATTCAATGCATACTGGCGAAAATGCCTTCCTGCCGACGTGAGCTCAACCCCGGCGTGATTGCGCGTGAACAGCTTTCTACCAAAACTGTCCTCCATCGATTTTACCCGGGCACTGACAGTCGACTGGGCAACATTCAGGTTGTCTGCAGCACGATTGAAATTACCGCAGTCGGAGATTTCCAGAAAGGTACGAATATGCTCTATCTTCATGTCGAATAGCTTACACTATATATATCGATTTTATCGATTAAACAATGCAGAAATAACTGTTTATCGAATAAGCTTATTTAACAGGGCTCCCTCTCGCGATGCAACATCAGATAGCGACAAGGGGATGTATGAATAGAAAATAAGCCGATTGAGAGAATTATTGCTCTTTGACCCGGTTTTTGCGCTACATGAGTAACTTCCAATTTAATTGCCGTCGAGGTAAGGGCCGCCCAACAGTAAGACTGCCATGCCGGTACCGGTGGCTAATACCACGTTATTGGTTCTCCACATGATTAATACGACACATGCCATGGCGAGAATTTCACTGACATTTCCGCGTCGAACCGCCGGCGCAAGTATCGCCATAAAGGCGCAACCTGGCAGGGCTTCAAGCACGGGTTTTATGCCGGCGATGTGGCGCAGCTGTAAACCGATAAAGTATCCGCTGAGTCGGGTAAGGTAGACCACGGTAGCGATCATCGCGATCGCGATCAGTGTCGGGTGCTGCTCAAGCACGTGGGTGACGCTCCTGAATGACCGCAGCCATCACGCCTGCCGCCACGGAAAGTAACAGGACCAGGTAATTCGCCGCTTCCAGTTCAAACAAGACCAATGCGACGATGCCCGATACGACCCCGGGAGTTGCCCTGGTCTTCGAGCCCTTGATAAACAACATCATGATGGTCGCTATTACCAA
>JAPUFZ010000172.1 GCA_027293245.1 Gammaproteobacteria bacterium | reverse complement strand
GCTGCTTTGTTTTCGAGGCGCTGCGGGTGGTTTTTGCGCCGGTGGTTCGACGTGTTGTACCGCGGCAGTTTCGCCCTTGACCGTTTGACTACTAGAAATCTCTAACAAGTCAATTTCTTCGGCCTCAGTGGTTAATTCGTAGGATTTCTTGTAGTTGGACTCGTGACGATGGGTATCGTTGTCCGTTCCTCGTTCGATGTGAAAATGTGGGGTTTCAAGGTTAATATCGGGAATCACGACAATGTGAACCTGACTGCGCTTCTCTATAGCATCAATTTTGTCGCGCTTTTCGTTCAGCAGGTAAGTTGCACATTCAACCGGAATTTTAACGAGTATTTTGCCGGTGCTGTCTTTTAATGACTCTTCTTCGAGCAGGCGTAGCACTGCGAGCGAGAGCGATTCTATGTCGCGAATCGTCCCCTGACCGCTGCAACGCGGGCATACTATCTGGCTGGATTCGCCCAGAGAAGGTCGTAGTCGCTGACGCGACATTTCGAGCAATCCGAAACGGGATATACGTCCGATTTGTACTCTGGCACGGTCGTCATAGACTGCATTACGCAACCTGGATTCGACTTCTCGCTGGTTCTTGTTCTGCATCATATCGATAAAATCGATTACGATCAGGCCACCCAGATCACGTATGCGCAACTGGCGCGCTATTTCGTCTGCCGCTTCCAGATTAGTCAGCTTTGCCGTATCTTCGATATCACTACCCCTGGTAGCACGGGCAGAGTTTACATCGATAGAAATCAATGCCTCGGTATGATCGATAACGATTGCACCACCGGAGGGCAGAGTGACTTCACGAGAAAAAGCTGATTCGATCTGGGTTTCTATCTGGAATCGATTAAATAGTGGCAGATTATCGTCAAAATGCTTTAACTTGCTCAGTGTATTTGGCATCACCATTGACATGAAGTCATGGGCCTGGTCGTAAGCTTGCTTTGAATCGATGAGAATTTCACCGATGTCAGATTTGTAATGATCGCGTAATGCGCGCACGACAATATCCGACTCCTGATAAATCAGGAATGGTGCTGGTTTTTCGGCTGCAGCCTTATCGATCGCGACCCAGACCTGGTGCAGATAGTCGAGGTCCCATTGCATTTCTTCGGTAGAACGGCCAACGCCAGCGGTACGCACAATAACGCCCATGTCATCGGGCATGTTAATTTCGGACAGGACTTTTTTAACCGAATCACGGTCTTCACCTTCGATGCGGCGGGACACACCGCCGGCCCTGGGGTTTTGTGGCATTGCTACCAGAAAGCGACCGGCAAGGCTGATGAAACTGGTAAGGGCTGCGCCCTTGTTACCGCGTTCTTCCTTTTCGATCTGGACGATTATTTCCTGATCGACCTCGATCGCATCCTTGATACCAGGTTTGCCGTTTTCGCCAATTGAACCGTCTTTATAGTAGCGCTTCGATATTTCCTTAAACGGCAGGAATCCATGCCGCTCGGCTCCGTAATTGACGAATGCCGCTTCGAGACTTGGTTCAATGCGGGTTATTTTGCCCTTGTATATATTGGACTTTTTCTGCTCCCTGGATGGGACCTCGATATCGAGATCGTACAGGCGTTGGCCATTGACCATGGCCACCCGTAGTTCTTCCGCCTGTGTGGCGTTGATTAATATACGTTTCATTAGTATTTCTGCCTGAAATAAGAGGCTTACAACCGGTCGTTTCAAGCGCATCTGATGCTTTATTGGTGCGTTCCTGTATAGCGGCAAATGGTGGCCGTACGGGATTATTCGAACTGTTAATCAGTTCAATACATTTGATCAGAAAATAGCTGTAAAATAGACTGTACATTAAGCCGGTATGGTTGGTATTAGTCCTGAATTGAACCCTTGAAATATCCTATTCGGGTTCGAGGTCTTTTGGACTTATCTTCTTAGAAAACAAGTTTTTCCGTTTTCTATAAAAAATCTTTTTGGTAGTATAATGCCCGTTGTTTAGGCAGTACAATGCTACGCACTTGAATATACCACACTTTTTTGGTGCTGCCATCATTTGAATATCAATATCTCACAAAAATCAGGGGTCAAATTTATTCAGATCAACCAGGCCCAGGTCAACCAGAGACTCGACAATTACCTGTTAAAAATTCTGAAGAATGTACCGAAATCCCGAATATATAGAATCATCCGGAAGGGTGAGGTGCGGGTAAACAAGAAACGTAGCAAGCCCGACTACAGGTTAAACCTGGATGATCTGGTAAGAATTCCCCCGCTCAGGCTCGAGTCGCGAGACGAATCAAAAACCTATATTGCACCCGGCCTTATCAGTAGTATTGAGCGTGCGGTGCTGTTCGAAAATAAACACTTGCTAGTGATCGATAAGCCAGCGGGTCTGGCAGTTCATTCGGGCACCGGTATCAGTTTTGGGGTTATCGATATTGTCCGGCGTATTCGGCCAGAAACCGAAATTGAACTGGTGCATCGTCTTGATCGCGACACCAGTGGCTGCCTGTTGCTGGCCAAACATCGACAGTCACTGCTGGAGATGCAACGTTGTCTGAAAAATAACACCTTGAAAAAAGGTTATCTTGCCGTTGTCAAGGGTCACTGGCCCGAACAAAAACGCGAACTAACCCATGCCCTTAAAAGAATTACCCTCGCAAACGGAGAACGCCGGGTCACTGTCGACCCTGCCGGACAGAAGGCACTGACCCGGATTACCGGAATTGAGCCTGGTGATGGTTATAGCCTGTTATCGATTCAAATTGTGACTGGCCGGACACATCAAATTCGGGTGCATTGCCAGGCCGAAGGTCATGAGATAGCAGGTGATAACAAATACGGCGATCAGGAATTTAACCGATGGATGAAACAAAGAAGGGTGAAGCGTTTGATGCTGCACGCCAG
>JAPUFZ010000171.1 GCA_027293245.1 Gammaproteobacteria bacterium | reverse complement strand
GCCTGACCGAAGCCTGGGGCGGATTCAATGTGGCGGGGCCGAACTCGCGTGAGCTGTTGTCGCGCTTAACCGATGCCGATCTGTCCGACGATGCCTTCAAATTCATGCGCAATCGGGCAATTACTATCGCCGGACTCGATGCCCGCGCTCTGCGTGTGTCGTTTAGCGGTGATTTAGGCTGGGAGATCTATGTGCCGATTGAGCATCAACTTGTATTGTATGATGCATTGCTCGAAGCGGGCCAGGACCTGGGGGTTCGACCGGTCGGGGGGCGTGCGCTGTTATCGTTACGGGTCGAGAAAGGTTATGGTAGCTGGAGCCGGGAGTACTCACCCGAAAACTGGCCCCAGGAGGTTGGGCTCGATCGCCTGATCAAGCTCGATAAGCCGGAATTTTTAGGACGCGATGCTTATCTTGCGATCAAGGATAATGCGCCGCGGGAAAAACTGGTGCTGGTCGAAGTCGAAACCACGAATGCCGATGCAAACGGTGGCGAGCCGGTATTTCTAACCGACGGTACCCCGGTGGGACGTGTCAGTTCGGGCGCCTACGGGCACAGCGTCGGTGCTTCGCTGGCGCTGTGTTTTATCAAAACCGACCATGCCGATGCCGGTACCGAACTCGATGTCGCAATTCTGGGGCTACCGCATCGGGCAAAAATTCTCGAACATGCCCCCTTCGATCCGAAGGGTGAACGCCTGCGGAGTTAATTATGTCAAACAATCCACATTCAATCCCCGATCCTAAGGTAAATCCGGCCAGGACGCCGCGTATGCGTCCGGACAACACCCCGGATATTAATGACCGTATCGAAATCGGGCCAACACCGCTGGCCTATGCCGAATGGGAAAAGGCTGGATTACAATGCCCGGATTTGCCGGCCATGCGTCAGTATCGGCTCGATCGTATCGTCGAAAATCTGAAAGCTCGTAACCTCGATGGCGTACTCCTGTTCGACCCTCTGTCGATTCGATACGCCACGGACACCACGCACATGCAACTCTGGAATGCGCATAATCCCTTTCGTGCCTGCATGGTAATGGCCGATGGTTACATGGTGCTGTGGGAATTCGGCGGCTATGCGTATATGTCCGAATACAATCCACTGGTAAAAGAAGTGTACGCTGGTGCATCCTTTTTTTACTTCGCAACGGGCCAACGCACCGAGGAAAAAGCCGAACTATTCGCACACAAGGTACTCGATATGCTCAGGCAACGCGCGGGTTCGGGACGACGCCTGGCGGTCGACAAGATTCAGATCGCCGGGCTACGAGCACTTGAAGCCCTGGGCATCGAAGTCATGGATGGCGAAGAATTGATGGAGCGCACGCGCGCGATCAAGGGCGCGGATGAAATTCTCGCCATGCGTTGTGCGATACATGCCTGCGAGAGTTCGATTGCAGAAATGCGTGAATTTGCGTACCCCGGTGTTACCGAGAATGACGTCTGGGCCGAGTTGCACAAATCCAATATACGTCGCGGCGGGGAATGGATAGAGACGCGTATCTTGTCATCCGGGCCGAGAACCAATCCCTGGTTCCTGGAATGTGGCCCGCGTATCATAAAAAATAATGAATTGCTCGCATTCGATACCGATTTGATCGGCTGCTATGGAATGTGTACCGATATATCGCGCACCTGGTTTATCGGTGATGGTAAACCCACCCAACGCCAGAAAGACATGCACAAGCTGGCGCTTGAACACATTGAAACCAATGCATCGATTGTTGCACCCGGAGTCAGTTTTCGGGAGTTGAGTGAGCGTGGCCACCACATGCCCGATATTTATGTGACTCAACAGTATAGCTCGCGCTTCCACGGCGTCGGGCTATGCGACGAGTGGCCGTCAATAAAGTACCGAAACGCCTGGGAGGAACGGGGCTATGACGGTGTGCTCGAGGCGGGCATGATGCTTTGTGTCGAAGTCTATATTGGTGAAGTTGGAGGTCCCGACGGTATCAAGCTCGAAGATCAGTTACTAGTCACTGAAAATGGGTTTGAAAATATGGTGTCCTGCCCATTCGATCCGTTGCTGATGGGCTAGATGAAATCCGGATTGTCGAATAAAAACAATCGATTGGTGTAATTATTTTTACTTGAACAATAGCGATTTACAACTATTATTTGGGTGAATTACTGGTTTTAAGGCTTTCGTGTATACGAAGGGGCTGGGTTAGATGAATATACTCTTTATAACTGCCGATCAATGGCGCGGTGAGTGTTTGTCGGCACTGGCCCATCCAGTGGTCAAAACCCCCCATCTTGATGCACTGGCAAAGGAAGCCACGCTATTCAGACAGCATTATGCGCAAGCCAGTCCCTGTGCACCGAGCCGCACCTCGATCCATACCGGAATGTATATGCAGAATCATCGCTGTGTAGCCAATGGAACACCAGTCGGTAGCCACCTGAGTAACTGGGCACTGGAAGTGCGCAAGGCGGGGTACGACCCGTCGTTGTTTGGTTACACCGACACCGCATTGGATCCTCGTGGCATGAGTGAAAATGATCCACGCCTGACCCACTATACTGAACCCTTGCCGGGCATTGGTAGCTACACGCCTTATAAGTCCGACGTGCCTGTAAACTGGGTTCAATCATTGGAGACCAAGGGCTATACGCTGCCCGAAGCTGTTAGCGACCTCTATGGTGAAACCATCGATGGCACCGAATGGGGGGACGGAGGCAAGGCGCCGTTACCGCTCGTAATCAGTGCCGAAGACCATGAAACTCGTTACATGGTCGATCAATGTATCGACTGGATTAAGCGCCAACAGCAACCCTGGATCACGCATTTGTCTTTGTTGCGCCCGCATCCACCCTTCGTGGCGCCAGAGCCATATAATCGCCTTTACGACCCGGCTTCTATGGAACTCCCGATGCGTTGTGAAGATTCCGACCAGGAAGCCCAACAGCACCCGTTTCTGGATTACCACCTTAAGCAGACGAAATACGCGGCGACTGAATCCGAAGCTGAAATACAGCGAGACAAGGCCAGTTACTATGGCTTGATGACCGAGGTTGACGACAACCTGGGCCGTTTAATCGCCGCGCTAAAATCGGACGGGCACTGGGAATCGACCCTGATCATTTTTTGTTCCGATCATGGCGAACAAATGGGTGATCACTGGTTAATCAACAAACTGGGTTATTTCGATGAGTCTTATTGGGTACCGTTAATTATCAGAGACCCCAGGTCATCGGCGGACCCTGGCCGTGGCAGGCAACTCGAGGTGTTTAGCGAGAATGTTGATCTGATGCCAACCATGCTCGACTGGCTGGGGCTCGAGATTCCCGCACAATGCGACGGTTATTCCCTGATACCGGTTTTACAATCTGGTCAGGCCCCCGTATCCTGGCGAAAAGAGGTACATTGGGAATATGATTTTCGAAATGTACTGGATGATACGGTCGAGAAACATCTCGGCATTACCGCGCATCAGTGCAATCTGAGTGTGATCCGCGACCATTGCTACAAATACGTGCACTTTACCGCGCTACCCCCATTATTTTTTGATTTGCAACAGGACCCGGGTGAATTTGTTAACCAGGCAAATAACCCTAAATATCAATCTTTAGTGATGGAGTATGCGCAAAAGATGCTGTCCTGGCGTATGAATCACGCCAATAGAAGTCTGACTGAGACATTTCTAAGTTCGGACGGTCCTGTTACACGTCGCTCGGCGTTACGCCCGCAAACATAAGGTCGGACAAATAATAAAATTCGGATATAGTTTGAAAATTCTATATTCAGCCAAATAGATTAGGGGAGTAATGACTAGTGTTCACCTGAGTCTCGAACAGGCACACGCGTTGGCGATGAATTGTCTGCAGGTCAACGGCTGTGATGAGGCCAATGCTCGTGCGGCAGCAGATCGGATGATCCAGGCGGAGGGAGATCTTTGCCATGCGCACGGATTGTTCCGTTTGCCCTGGTATGCCGCCGGGGTAAAATCAGGGCGTGCCAACGGAAAAGCCATTCCCCGGGTAGAGCAATTAGCGCGGGCTGTGATTCGTGTCGATGGAGA
>JAPUFZ010000170.1 GCA_027293245.1 Gammaproteobacteria bacterium | reverse complement strand
TTTTGTCTTTTGTGTAGGCGCATAAACTGGTTCCGTAAAATTTAATGCCGGTGGTGCCATACAAACTAGTGCTAGTAGCTAACGGATGTAATACCATCGCTACAAAAGCAAAAACCACATAAAACAACATACAAATTACCTTGATAGTAAATAACTGTGGGATTTATTGCAAATATTGTTGACTTTATGTGGAAAATTTGCGAAAACGACTGGGTCGTACTGTTATTAAAATTTAGCCAGTACGCTGTTAACCAAACCACGAGGAGAAGAGATGAACAAGAATAAATATAGCGTGCGAATCAAAACACTAATTATTGCTGTGCTCGTGTCCCTGACGATGCCGGCGACCGCCGCGGTGGAGTCTACGGACCCAATAAAATTGACCTTGCATGACTGGACCGGTCAATATCTGACTACCAACATCATGGGTGAAGTCCTGAAAAAAGCTGGCTACAACATTCAATATGTTCAGGCTGACTACATTGCCCAGTTTGCTGGACTGGAGTCGGGTGATCTGCATATCGCCATGGAAATGTGGGAAACCACGGGTAAGCAGGCGATGGATGCATCGTTGGCGACGGGAAAAACCGTAGACCTGGGTGAAACCGGGATGGATGCCAAGGAAGAGTGGTGGTACCCGATGTATATGAAGGAGCGTTGCCCCGGGTTGCCTGACTGGAAGGCATTGAACAAATGCGCCGAGGCTTTTGCTACAGCAGAAACCTCACCGAAGGGACGCTATCTGGGTGGACCGGTGACCTGGGCAGGGTTCGACGACGAACGTGTCGAGGCTTTGGGACTGGATTATGAAGTGGTCCATGCAGGTACCGATGCGGCCCTGTTCGCGGAGTTAGAGTCTGCGATTCAACGTGAAGCGCCAGTACTGTTATGGATTTATGCACCCCATTGGGCTGTTGCAAAATACGACGGTGAGTGGGTTGAATTTCCCGAGTACACCGATGCATGCTATGAAGATCCGAGCTGGGGCATGAACAAAACTATGGCCTATGACTGCGGCAAACCATTTGGCTGGATAAAAAAAGTAGGTTGGAAGGATGGCGAGAAAAAATGGCCAGGTGCTTATAAGGCGGTACGCAATTTTCATATCGATAATGAAGCCATGAGCCAAATGATCGTCGAGGTCGACCTCGAGGGCAAGTCGGTCGATGCAACAGTCGCCAGGTGGATGTCTGAGAATGAATCAACCTGGATGGCCTGGATCAAATAAGCAGTATTAAGAATAAGCAGTAATTAAAGTATGGATGGACGGACCTGGCTGCTAGCCATGGTCCGCCGTCTCGGCCTGTTTATTAATTTCACAACAATTGCCTTCAGGAGCAAACGCGTATGTCTCAGGCCGCCACGCCAGACAGCAAAGCTTCGGCGCAGTCTGAACCATCGATTAAAATCGCCTGTAAAAACGTCTGGAAGGTGTTTGGCAGTAATAGCGCAGCATTATTTGACGCCGATGGCAGCGTAGACCGGCAGGCGCTCGAGCGCGGCAATTATATTAGCGCGGTTTGTGATGCTAACTTTGATGTCTTCGAAGGCGAAATTTTCATCATCATGGGGTTGTCAGGGTCGGGAAAATCAACCCTGCTCAGGTGTATGACGAGATTGATCGAGCCGAGTGCCGGTTCGATACAGTTCGACTCGCAGGACTTATTGAAGGTCACTGAAGCCGAACTAATCAATTTACGCCGTCACAAAATGGGCATGGTGTTCCAGCATTTTGCCCTGTTACCCAACCGTACAGTACTCGGCAATGTGGAGTTACCGCTGGAAGTCCAGGGCATAGCGAAAGCGGATCGGCAAAAGCGTGCGCTGGAGGTAATCGAACTGGTAGGGCTGGATGGCCGCGAAGAATACTATCCGCGTGAACTCTCAGGTGGTCAGCAACAGCGAGTGGGCATCGCTCGGTCCCTGGCCGTCGAACCCGATATCTGGTTCCTGGACGAGCCATTCTCCGCTCTCGACCCGTTGATTCGGCGCGAGATGCAGGATGAGTTTCTACGCCTGCAAAATGTATTACAAAAAACTATTGTTTTCATAACCCACGACTTTGAAGAAGCGATCCGACTCGCCGATCGAATCGCAATTATGAAAGATGGCGCCATTATCCAGATTGGTACACCGGAAGACCTGGTACTCAACCCGGCTACTGACTATGTCGAAGAATTCATCCAGGATATTCCACGTGCCAGGGTACTTAGTACAGCATCGCTGATGCGAGAAGTCGCCGGCGATACCTTCGCCGGATCTGTGCAGGCGAAGTCGACAATCGACGCAGAGCTGAAGCGCATACTTAACGCGGACCAGGATGCCGTATTCGCGGTAAAAAATGAACAGGGCGACATCATTGGTGCCCTGCCTCGTGGACTGGTGGTAGATTTACTGACGGTATCAAAGCGCAAGCAATGAGCAGCGCAGCACTTTTGGAGATTATACCTTTACGGCTACGATCCAATCCGTGGATCTCTTTGTGGCTGGCGGTTTTCGCCGGCACCATCATCCTGATGCTTGCAAAAGAGGCGGTGCCGCTGGCGTTCAAATATCCGAGTGCCTGGAAGTTACCGCTGGATGTCTGGATTTCCAGCTTCATGAAATGGTTGATAAACGACCTTGACTTCGGCCTGTTCACATTTAAGGAATTCACCCGTGCAATGGCCTGGCTGGTTGAACAGCCGTACCTGCTGGTAAAAAGCCTGTTATCGACTGGCTTCCTGAAGGGTACGGGCAGTTACGCCGTACAGGTGTTCCCGCGCGTATCCTGGGTGGCGCTGATCGCCGGCCTGATGTTGCTGGCCCACTATATCAAGGACTGGAAGCTGTCGGCGCTGGTCGGTGCCTGTTTCTTATACCTGGTTGTGTTTGGTCAATGGGATAGTGCCATGGTGACGCTTAGTTCGATCGTCATAGCAGTCCCCATCGGTATCGTCGGCGGTCTATTGATGGGCATAGTCGGTTATCGTTCGCCGCGGTTTCGAGTGGTGCTGATGCCCACGCTGGACCTGATGCAGACAGTGCCGGTATTTGCCTACCTGGTGCCGATTTTACTTCTTTTTGGTTTTAGTGCGGTGTCGGCAATGATTGCGACGATTATTTATGCCTTGCCACCAATGGTGAGGGTCACACTACTGGCGCTTGATCAGGTCAGCGTGGAAGTGGTGGAAGCCGGATCCATGGCCGGTTGTTCACCACGGCAATCGATGATGAAGGTGTTGCTGCCCTCGGCCAGGCATTCACTCATGGTCGGTGTCAACCAGGTTGTCATGCTGTCGTTAAACATGGTCATCATCGCTTCAATGATTGGCGCCGGTGGGCTCGGACACGATGTGTTGTCAGCATTGAGGCGGCTCAAGATCGGCGAGGGCATAGAAGCGGGTGTTGCTATTACCCTGTTGGCGATTGCACTCGATCGCCTCAGCCAGGCATACGCCAATCGATCGGAGCCATTACATGCAGTTGGTCAACAGAGTATCTGGGCTCGGCATCCTTATAGCCTCACTTTTGCCGGTATCGTCGGATTAACCTGGTTTCTGGGTATATATTTTCCGGTACTGGATACCTATCCGGAAAGCTGGCAGATTACCACCGGTAGTTTTTGGGATGACCTGGTGCGCTACATCAATATCAATTATTTTGATGTGCTGGAAGGTTTCAAAAACTTTCTGCTGTTGAATATTATGATTCCGTTCAAGCGGTTTCTACTGGCCTTGCCGTGGATATCCGTGGTTGCTGTGGTTGGGCTCGGAGGCTGGCAACTCGGTGGTAAACGGCTGGGTCTGCTAACCGCATCCCTGGCAACCTTTATGGCCGTGGTAGGTCTCTGGGCCAAGGCCATGGTCACTCTCTACCTCTGCGGTATGGCGGTAATAATCGCCTGCCTGATAGGCATCCCGATTGGCATTTTGGCAGCCCGCCATGATCGTTTTCATGGTTTCGTCAGTGTGGCCATAGATACCCTGCAAACCCTGCCCAGTTTTGTCTACTTAATGCCGGTAGTTATGCTGTTCCGGGTCGGTGATTTTGCCGCTATGCTGGCAGTGATCGCCTATGCGGTGACACCGATCATCCGTTATACCGATCACGGCATTCGCCAGATAGCACCCCACCTGATCGAGGCCTCGCAACAGGCAGGTTGTACGCGCAACCAGGTACTGACCAAGGTGCAATTGCCGCTGGCGTTACCACACATTATGTTGGGTATTAACCAGACCATCATGATGGCGCTGTCGATGCTGGTGATAACCGCGCTGGTCGGTACCCGCGAGTTGGGCCAGGAAGTTTATATTGCGCTAACCAAGGCAGACACCGGCAGGGGTATCGTCGCCGGAGTCTGTGTCGCATTTATCGCAATTATCGCCGACCGAATGATTAATGCCTGGGCGTCGCGCCGCAAACGCGAACTGGGGCTTGACTAATGAGTGCTAATCATGACTGACAGGCAGCCGCCCAAACAGGCAAAAATCGTTATTATCGGCGGCGGAATAATCGGTTGTTCAACCGCATACCACCTTGCCGAGATGGGTTGTAACGATGTTGTGGTGATTGAAAAAGGCAAGCTCACCTCGGGCTCGACATTTCACGCCGCTGGACTGGTCGGACAGCTGCGTACCAATGCCAACATCACCCAGTTACTGGGCTATTCGGTCGAACTCTACCAATCACTGGAAGCCAGGACCGGACTTGCCACAGGCTGGAAGATGAATGGCGGCTTACGCCTTGCATGCAACCAGCAACGTTGGACCGAAGTAAAACGACAGGCCACCACGGCCCATTCTTTTGGCCTCGATATGCACCTGTTAACGCCCAAAGAAGCGCTGGATTTATGGCCGTTAATGGATATATCCGACCTGGTCGGCGCCGCCTTTTTACCTACCGACGGGCAGGCAAATCCCTCGGACATCACCCAGTCGCTGGCCAGTGGTGCACGCAAGAATGGTGTACTAATTTACGAAGATACCGAAGTCACCGGCTTTGATTTCAATGGCGATAGTATCACTGGCGTACAAACCGACAGGGGTTCTATCAACTGTGAGGCTGTTGTAATCTGTGCCGGTCAGTGGTCGCGAGCGCTCGGCCAACTCGCCGGTGTCAATGTGCCGCTGGTGTCGGTGCAACACCAGTATCTGATCACCGATAAAATAGCCTCGCTACCATCGGACCTGCCGACCCTGCGTGATCCCGATCGCCTTATCTACTTCAAGGAAGATGTGGGCGGACTGGTCATGGGCGGCTACGAGCCGAACCCGATTCCGAGGGCACAGGATGGTATCCCGGATGGGTTCAATTTCACCTTGCTCGACAATGACTGGGATCATTTTGAACCACTATTGGAACAGGCCATAGCCCGGGTGCCCGAGCTCGCCGAGGCGGGTATCAAACAAATGATGAATGGACCCGAAAGTTTTACCCCGGATGGAAATTTTATCCTGGGAGAAGCGCCGGAACGCAAAAACGTGTTTGTCGGCGCCGGGTTTAATGCTTTCGGGATTGCCGCCGGGGGTGGCGCCGGTATGGCGCTTGCCGAATGGGTATTGAAAAGCGAACCGCCGTTCGATTTATGGGCGGTTGATATATGCCGTTTTGGTCGGCCGCATGCGGACGTCGAATGGGTGCGCGAGCGCACTCTGGAAGCCTATTCGAAGCATTACACCATGGCCTGGCCATTTGAAGAAAATAAATCCTGCCGGCCCTGCCGGCGCTCGCCGCTATACGAGACACTGAAGGCACAGGGGGCCTGCTTTGGCGAAAAGCTCGGTTGGGAACGCCCCAACTGGTTTGCACCCGAGGGTCAGGCTGCAAAAGACGAGTATGGCTTCGAACGGCAAAACTGGTTTGCCGCCGTTGGCGAAGAGCACCGGGCGGTGCGTGAGCGCGTTGCCATTTTCGATCAAAGCTCGTTCGCAAAATTTCGCCTGTCAGGTGCCGATGCGACCCGGGCGCTGTCATGGATATGTGCCAACAATATCGATACTGCCATTGGCTCGGTGGTTTATACCCAGATGCTCAACCAGCGGGGTGGCATCGAGTGTGACCTGACGGTGATGCGAATTGCCGAGGATGAATTTTACCTGGTAACCGGTACTGGGTTTGCAACGCATGATTTCAACTGGATCGCTCGTAACATTCCAGCCGACTGCAATGATCTCCGGTTCGAGGATGTCACCTCGAACTGGGCGGTAATGTCACTGATGGGGCCGCGCGCGCGTGATCTATTGCAAACCCTGGTTCGCGATGATATTTCAAATTCGGCTTTCGCGTTCGCGACCATGCAGGAACTTAGGATTTCCGGGGCGACCCTAAGGGCCCTGCGGGTGAGTTATGTTGGTGAGTTGGGCTGGGAGCTACATGTGCCGGTTGAGTTCGCAGCGACCGTTTACCAATTGATCATGCAGGCGGGTAAAGACCACGGCATCGCCAACGCCGGATATCGGGCGATCGAATCGCTGCGGCTGGAGAAGGGTTACCGGGCCTGGGGGGCAGATATAGGACCCGACTATACACCGCTGGAAGCCGGGCTTGGCTGGGCCGTGAATCTGAACAACCCCAGGCAGTTCGTCGGTCGGGAAGCGATTCTCGCGCAAAAAAAGAAACCACTGGGCAAGTCTCTGGCCTGTTTTACCGTTGCAGATGAAAACGTTGTTTTACTTGGCCGCGAAACCATTTTCCGCGATGGTGAGAGAGTGGGATGGTTGTCCAGTGCGGGCTGGGGGTACACGCTTCAGACCAATATTGGTTATGGCTATGTGCGCCGGAAAGAGGGTGTCGATAAGGATTTCCTGCTGGCGGGTAACTATGAACTTGAAGTCGCGACCGAGCGGGTAGCCTGCGAAATACACCTGCAACCGCTCTACGATCCAAAAATGGAACGCATCAAATGTTAGGAACAACTCTTGTTCTCGCAAAGCCGCAAAGAACGCAAAGGAAAAGGCAGGCAATGGATGAAAACAAAGTCGGAAAGGATTATTTTATCCAGGATTAGACCCCATAAACCTATGCGGTTTCTGCGTTTTTGTGAGAGTCAATTTTTTATCAAATATTCATAACTTCCTGAAGAGCCTATTTAACAACTCACTGAATTGTTAAATTTGGTATATTTGATCTGGTATCTAAATGAGCGAGAACTACTGTGCTGAATATGCAGTTAGACGAATCCGTGGTGATTAATACCAGTGAAATGGAGTGGCAAGCCAGCCCGATGGCGGGCGTATGGCGCAAGCCGCTGGTCCGCGAAGCCGCTGAACAGGGACATACGACCAGTATTGTCCGCTTTGACCCCGATTCCTACTTTTCTCCGCATGAACACCCGATGGGAGAGGAAATACTGGTGCTCGAA
>JAPUFZ010000017.1 GCA_027293245.1 Gammaproteobacteria bacterium | reverse complement strand
GTACCGTGCAAATGCTGCTGGGCCACAGTAGCTTGTCGACTACACAGATCTATACTCATATCGCACAGGCAAGACTACAGGCTCTGCATTCGGCCCACCATCCGCGCGGCTAATTAGAGGGTGTCGTAAAAAGTCGTCTTGTGTCCCCTGGCCGCGTTGAAAATGTGCTCGAATGCTCATTTACTTCGTGTAAACTGCGCTTCTGCGCGCATTTTCGCCTTGCCAGGAAACACAATCCAACCTTTTACGACACCCTCTAGTGAAGGAGGGTAAACAGCTTGCGCCGATATTTCTGTACGAGTGGGTGCTCGTTGCCGAGCAGTTCAAATAGCGAGAGCAAACCCAGACGGCCGGCATCGTTCTGGAACTGTCGGTCAATAGTCATGATTTTAATCAGAAGGTCCATCGCCTCGTCGTACTGATCGGAGGCGGACAGACGATGGCTTTTATGCAGCAGTGCTTCGATGTCATTTGGGTTGTCGGTTAATCGGCCTTCGATCTCCTGCAGAGAGGGTGCGTTTTCGAGTTGGCTGGCCAGGTTGATTTTTGTGCGAAGTTTCACCGCCTCATCTTTTTTGTTGTCTTCATCACTCAAACTGTCAAGCAGGCCAAGTGCGCTTTTCGTATCACCCTCAAGCATTACCAGTTTAGCGATGTTGATTTTTAAATCGACATTCGCAGGATCACTGGCCAGTGCCTGATTCATTAACGCCAAAGCGTCTTCGCTACGACCTTCATCCTGTGCCGCCATCGCTGCATCCATTACCTGGTCCGACTCCGAAATAATAAATGGGTCGATAAAAGCGCGTATCTCAGATTCAGGAATTACCCCGACACGCTCACCGGCGATCTCTCCATTCACAATTATCTTCATTGTTGGCAGGCTTTTAATACCAAAATGCGCAGCCAGTTCCTGTTCTTTTTCAGTGTCGACCTTGGCGAGTATAAACTTGCCGGCGTATTCATCGGCGAGCCTGGCAACAATGGGTGCCAGGGTTTTACATGGTTGGCACCAGTCAGCCCAAAAATCAACCAGCACCGGGTTGTTGAAAGAATTTTCTATGACTAGCGCCTGAAAATCCTGGGTACTGACATTGTGAATATAGGCCGACTCGTTCATAGTTAATAATCTCACAAAATATACCCATTATATCAGACAATTCGAGCATCATTTCAAGTTCGAAACCGCTATAATCCGGCACAGTAAAAACTTGGATTGAAGGGAATAGTTACTTTTGAAGAATCAGTACGATGCGGCTTCAATAGAAGTTTTGACGGGCCTCGAACCGGTCAGGAAACGACCGGGGATGTATACCGATACGAGCAGACCCAACCACCTCGCACAGGAAGTAATTGATAACAGTGTCGACGAGGCTATCGCCGGCTTTGCTACTCAGATTGGTGTCATTGTGCATGCCGATCGCTCGTTAAGCGTAATAGACGACGGACGCGGCATGCCGGTAGATATCCATCCCCAGCAGGGTATTCCCGGGGTTGAAGTAATACTCACCAAACTGCATGCGGGTAGTAAATTCTCCGATAAGAATTATCAGTTTTCCGGCGGCTTACATGGGGTGGGTGTGTCGGTTGTGAATGCCCTGTCGAAGCAACTCGACGTTCGTGTACGTCGTGATGGTAAGGAATATTCTATCGGTTTTGAAAATGGTGACAGGAAAAACAAACTCAAGGAAATTGGAGCCGTCGGCAAAAAAAATTCCGGCACCACGATTCGATTTTGGCCTGACCCGAATTATTTTGATAGCCCGGGATTCTCAGTTAGTAAACTCAAACACGTATTGCGGGCGAAGGCGGTTTTATGTCCAGGCCTGAAGGTAAAGTTTTATGTTGAAAAGACCAAGGAAATGGCTGAGTGGTGTTACCAGGATGGGTTGTCAGATTATTTACTGGATGCGCTCTCGGGATTCGAATTACTGCCGGAACAGCCTTTTGTCATCTCTATGCAGGGAAAGCATGAAGCGGTTGACTGGGCTGTTTCATGGCTGCCTGAAGGTGGTGAGTGTATCACTGAAAGCTATGTCAATATAATCCCGACGGCGCTGGGCGGTACCCATGTGAATGGATTACGCACAGGCCTGACTGATGCGATTCGGGAATATTGCGAATTCCGCAGTTTGTTACCCCGGGGAATCAGGATTGCACCCGATGACGTCTGGGACCGGGTCAGTTACGTCTTGTCAGTGAAAATGCAGGATCCACAGTTTTCGGGGCAGACCAAAGAGCGTTTATCATCACGTGAGACGGCTGCCTTTGTTTCGGGAGTGGCTAAGGACTCCTTCAGCCTTTGGCTAAACCAGCACGCGGATGTTGGTGACCTGTTAGCTCAGATGGCCATAACGAGTGCTCAAAGTCGGGTTAAGTCATCGAAAAAAGTGGTCCGTAAAAAGGTTACCAGTGGGCCTGCGCTACCTGGAAAACTGGCGGATTGCAGCAGTCAGGATATGAGCCGGACCGAGTTGTTTCTGGTCGAGGGTGACTCGGCGGGTGGCTCGGCCAAACAGGCGCGTGACCGGGCTTTTCAGGCTATCATGCCGTTGCGGGGCAAGATTCTGAACACCTGGGAAGTTTCACCCGACCAGGTGCTCGCTTCGCAGGAAGTACATGATATCTCGGTCGCAATAGGGGTCGAGCCCGCATCTGATAACCTGGCTAACTTGCGTTACGGTAAAATCTGTATTTTGGCTGATGCCGATTCTGACGGTGCGCATATAGCGACCCTGCTGTGCGCATTATTCCTGCGGCATTTTCAGCCCCTGGTAGAAAAGGGCCATGTTTATATCGCCAAGCCTCCGCTGTATCGAATCGACATAGCCAAAGATAAATATTATGCCCTGGACGAGGCCGAACGAGATGGCATACTTGATCGCTTCGCTGCGGAAAAAAGAAAGGGCAAGGTCAATGTGACACGTTTCAAGGGCCTGGGTGAAATGAACCCCATGCAGTTGCGAGAGAGTACCATAGCACCGGATACGCGACGGCTGGCACAATTGACCATAGAGCCAGGTGATAAAACCTTTGAAATCATGAATATGATGTTGTCGAAGAAACGAGCGGCTGATCGTAAGGAATGGCTACAAAGCAAAGGTGACATGGCAGAAGTTTAGCAAGCGCTAAGCGCATATTTATGGGTAAGGCAAGACAAATTTAGAAAACGACTATGGTTGAAAATCTGGAACTCAATTACGAGGGCGTCGAGAAACAGCCCCTGCACGAATTTACCGAGAAGGCCTACCTCGACTATTCGATGTACGTTATCCTCGATCGCGCATTACCACATATTGGCGACGGTTTGAAACCTGTACAGCGGCGGATCATATACGCGATGTCGGAACTCGGTCTTTCGGCCAGTTCAAAGCATAAGAAATCGGCACGAACAGTCGGCGATGTACTAGGCAAATTCCATCCACACGGTGACACGGCCTGTTACGAGGCAATGGTATTGATGGCCCAGGAATTTTCCTACCGCTATCCTTTGATCGACGGTCAGGGGAACTTTGGTTCGCCGGATGATCCAAAATCATTCGCAGCAATGCGCTATACCGAATCGAGATTATCGGCATTTGCACGGGTATTGTTGCAGGAGCTAGGTCAGGGTACGGTGGACTGGCTGCCGAATTTTGACGGTACCCTGCAGGAACCATCGTTGCTACCTGCACGCTTGCCGCATATATTACTCAATGGCACGACCGGTATTGCGGTCGGTATGGCGACCGACTTACCACCGCATAATATTCGTGAAATCGCCAGCGCCTGTATTCGTCTGCTGGATAGTTCGCGTACCACGCTCGACCAGCTTCGCGAGCACGTAAAAGGTCCCGATTACCCCACCGAGGCCGAAATTATTACGCCCGAAAATGAGTTGGATAGCCTCTATGAGACCGGCCATGGTTCAATCCGCATGCGCGCGGTTTATGAACGCGAAGATGGCGATATTATTGTCACCGCGTTGCCGCATCAGGTTTCTGGGTCCAGAATAATCGAACAAATTGCGCAGCAGATGCTGGATAAAAAATTACCCATGGTCGACGATCTACGAGACGAATCGGACCATGAAAATCCTACCCGGCTGGTAATCGTACCGCGTTCTAATCGGGTTGACGTCGAAGCATTAATGGGGCACTTGTTCGCGACCACCGATCTGGAAAGGACTTATCGAGTGAATATGAACGTGATCGGCACTAACGGCCGGCCACAGGTCAAAAACCTGAAACAAATATTGCAGGAGTGGATCGCATTTAGAATCTCGACCGTGTGCAGACGTCTCGAATGGCGCCTGGGAAACGTAGATAAAAGGTTGCACGTACTCGAAGGGCTGTTAATTGCGTTCCTGAATCTCGATGAAGTGATTCGAATTGTACGCACTGAGGATAAGCCGAAGTCGGTTTTGATCAAAACTTTCAAGATTTCTGAAATTCAGGCGGAAGCGATACTCGAGACTAAACTGAGGCACCTGGCAAAGCTTGAAGAGATGAAGATTCGTCAGGAGCAGCAAGAGCTCAGCGAGGAAAAACAGGCGCTGGAAAAATTACTCGGCTCGGATCGCCGGATCAAGACATTGATTAAAAAGGAGATCATGGAAGATGCGGAAATCCATGGTGACGATCGGCGTTCGCCTATCGTGAGTCGGGATGTTGCCCGGGCACTCGACGAAAACGACCTGATGCCATCGGAAGCCCTGACCGTCGTGTTGTCGGAAAAAGGCTGGGTGCGTGCTGCCAAGGGACATGAAATCGATGTCACCGGTCTGAGCTTCAAATCAGGCGATGGCTTCCTCACGATGGCCCAGGGAAAAAGCAATCAAAGTGTCGTGTTTATTGATTCATACGGTCGAAGCTATGCGACAACTGCACATTCTCTGCCCTCTGCGCGGGGTCAGGGCGAACCCCTGACCGGGCGCTTCAAGACCGCGTCAGGAGCTGAATTTATCAGCTGTGTGATGGCTCGTGACGATGATCTCTACCTGTTGTCAACTTCGCTTGGTTACGGATTTGTTTGTCATTTTGAAGATATGTTGACTCGTAACAAGAACGGTAAAGCCCTGATCAGTATTTCCAGCGGGGCGAGATTGATGCCCGCTTGCACGATTAAGGATTTTGAAACCGATCAAGTGGTTTCGATTACGAGCGACGGGTATATCGGTTTGCTGGATATCAAATCGATTCCCCAGTTATCTAAGGGCAAGGGTAACAAGATATTGGGCATACCGCCGAAGAAACTTAAAACCGGCGAGGAAAGCGTCAGCTTTGTTGCCTGTTTGTCTGGCAAGCAAAAGCTGGTGATCCATTGCGGGAAAAAGTACAAGTCCATGAACCTGCGCGAACTTGAAGAGTACCGTATTGATCGTGGTAAGCGGGGCCGCAAACTACCACGTGGCTACCAAAAAGTCAGTGCAATTGAAATAGTTGACTGATGGATTATCCTGTCAGCGAGCTAAAGTCGTAATTTAGAACCGGCTCGGGTCGTTGTAGGAATTCGCCCTGCACAAAATCAACCCCCAGGGTCCATAACACACTGAGTATGGCCGCGTCCTCGACACCGGGTGTAATCGAACGAATATTCATTGATGCCGCATGGCTTGCAAATTCACGAATACTTTCCTGGTTGTCCTCGTTGCGGGCCAGATTATCCATATAGGCAACATTAATTCGGACGTAATCGGCATGGAAATGCCTGATCAGCTGGAACGGGTTGATACCAGTGCCAAAATCGTCCAGGCCGAGCTGGCAATTGATTTCCTTCAACCCGCTGAACAGGGTTTTGGCGGTCTTGAGATGGTTGACAGCATGTCCTTCGTTGACCATGAAAACCAGTTGTTCACCAGTGACTCCGGCCCTGGCCAGGCTTTCCGATACCCAGGGCGCCAGGCTTTCATCCAGTACTGAGCCAACACCGAGGGGGATGAAGATTTCGACCTTACGGAAACTCTTGTTGATTTCTGCAATTTTTTTAATCGCGTGCAGTATGATCCAGCGATCCAGGGTTTGGGCTGTACCTGATCGTTCGGCCGCGCGGCGATAATTTTTGTCGTTGAATTTTGTTCCGTCCTCGGCGCTAATCTCGAGACTGGAAGTAAAGCGTTCACCGCTGGCGGCCTTGATGCTGACGATGGGTTGATAAAGTCCTGCAATGCGGTTGTTGCTTAGAGCGTCTTTTATCAGGTCCGTGGTAACACCGTCGGCTTCTTTCCTGGTCATGTCATCGGCTTTCGGAATATAGGTGCGTGATTTATTGCCGCCTCTATTTTGTATCTGGTCGCAGGTTTTCTCTGCACGCGCGATAATTCGGTTCGCATTATTTGGCGAATTCTCATCGACAAAGCATATTGAGGCGCTGCAGGTTGCGCTGATTGACTGATCGCCGATTTCAAATACTCGTTCTTCAACCAGCGATAGAATACCGGTTGCGAATTCATTGATTAGCGATTTTTCCTCGACAATCCCCAGGCAGGCGTAGGAAGCAGCACCAAATCGGGCAACGATCTGTCCTTCAGGAACATTTTCGCTAATCAGTTTGGCGATGTCGCCAATCAGGATATCGCAACCGGAGATGCCTACCATATCGCGGATAGACTGAAAATTATCGATTGCAAAATAGACCACTGCACTTTGATGGATACCATTCATCGCCTGTGTGATCGAACTTTTCAGCTTGTCCATAAAATTTTGCCGATTGTAAAGACCGGTAACTAAATCATGCTGATGTAGATAGGTAATCTGTTCTTCCAGTTCTGTGGTATCTATGACCGAACGAACCAGGACCAGGATACAGGGTTCGCCGTCATAGTTTGTCTTCGAAAACTCAACCGTTGCGGGCACCATATCGCCATTGCTTTGAATTAACTTTAAATCGAGTTTATCGATTTCATTCCTGGCTTTATTGATATCCCGTAGCAATGTTTTAAGTTGGCTTTGTTGGCTGGAGTCAACCATATCAATGATAGGAGTGCCCTCTATCGCTTCAAATTCGGCATAACCAAATAATTCGAGATAAACTGCATTTGCGTAAATGTACATACCCTCATGCACATAGGCGACTGCATCCATGGAATTGGCGAGCAGCGACTGACATCTTTTTTCACTTTCCTGTAACTCGAGCTCAGTACGCGCGGCCTTGCGCCACAACGAGAGACAAAATGCCTCACGTTTGATCACCAGATACAGGTGATCGAGGTTTTTAAGGGAAACAACATCCTGGGCCCCATCCTGAATCGACTGTACCAGAACCTCGGAGCTCAGGTCCCTGGTCATCGCCACGAGCGCTACATGACGGCCACTTTCTTGAATAAGAAGTTGTGCCTGTTTAAGCGTGAATTCGGGCAGGTCGATGGAGAACAATACCAGATCGAGTGTCTTGTTTTCCAGCATCTCGCACATTCCGGCGGTGTCTTCGGCAAATTCAGCCCGCACCTGTACCCCGGCGGCGCGTAATGAACTGGTAATTTGTTCGGCCTTGTGTAGGCCCTCTTCTATCACCAGCAGACGAATCAATTTCTCTACTTCAACTTGCATTCGAATTCATTGCATTTTCGAGTTTTTAATCATAGCTTAAATTGCCCTGGTCCACCGGCCTTTTACCGGGGGTTTCCAGGATAATATCTATTTAATCACTCGATGATTTGTCGCATTGAAGTGGAATCCGTTATCATTGCCTTTTTTGTCAGGATAATGTGATGGCCAGTTTTAGTACCAACGAGTTTCGCAGCGGCTTAAAGGTGATGATCGATGGGGATCCGTGCGCGATTATTGAAAATGAATTCGTTAAGCCGGGAAAAGGTCAGGCGTTTAATCGGGTGAAGATTCGTAACTTGAAAACTGGCAGGGTACTGGATAAAACCTTTAAATCAGGCGAATCGCTCGATGCCGCGGACGTTATTAATATCGACATGCAATATCTATATAGCGACGGCGAATTCTGGCATTTTATGGTGCCGGATAGCTTCGAGCAACATGCGGCTGATGCCAATGCGGTTGCCGATTCGTATTTGTGGCTGAAGGCACAAGATAGTTGTGAAGTGACGCTATATAATGGTAATCCCATTGCTATCACCCCGCCTAATTTCGTCGAACTGGAGGTATCGGATACTGATCCCGGTTTAAAAGGCGATACCGCCCAGGGTGGTACCAAACCAGCAACGCTGGAGACTGGAGCGGTTGTCAAGGTACCACTTTTTCTGGAAATTGGTGAGGTCGTGCGCGTCGATACCCGCTCGGGAGAATATATGTCGAGAGTGAAAAAGTAACAACTCAGGATTAGGGTTATCGACGAGGTTTAATCATGGGTTGGCGACCGACGGCAACTATTGAAAGTCTGCGGCACAGAGCCCGAATCTATCGGCGTATCAGGGCCTTTTTTGAGGCACGTGAATTTCTCGAAGTGGATACGCCGCTGTTGTCCGGGACTACCAACACCGATGCTCAGATCGCGTCGATGCGGGCCCATAACCAGGGGCAGGAACTCTATCTGCAGACTTCCCCGGAATTTGCCATGAAACGACTGCTGGCTGCCGGCAGTGGTTCAATCTATCAAATTTGCCATGCGTTTCGCGAAGCCGAAAAGGGCCGACGGCATCAGCCCGAGTTTACCCTGCTGGAATGGTATCGTATCGGCTACGATTATCATGCGTTGATGGACCAGATGGAGAATCTAATCGACCTCCTGAGTGAGCGAACCAATAGCTTTCAGCGCCGGTCTTATCGAAATATCCTGATCGAACATACTGATGTCGATATCAACAGTATTCAATTGCCGGCATTGCGCACACGTACCCGTGAGCTGGTACCCGGGACCGACACCAGTACATTAGACTTTGACCAATGCCTGGATTTATTGATTAGCATGGTTGTTTCACCGGGGTTACAGGGCTATGTATTTGTCTATGACTATCCGGTCTCGCAGGCTGCTCTGGCCAGAGTCAGTGCCATTAACCCGAAGGTCGCAGAACGATTCGAATTATTTTACAACGACCTGGAACTGGCCAATGGATTTTCCGAGTTGATCGATGCGAAACAGCAGCGTCGCCGATTTGAAATGGACAATAGTCGACGCCAGTCAAAAGGATTGCCGCAATATCCAGTGGATGAACAATTACTCGCAGCACTGGAATCGGGAATGCCCGAATGCGCAGGCGTGGCCCTCGGGCTAGACCGTTTGCTGATGGTATTACAAGGTCTGGATTGTATCGATCAGACGCTGAGTTTTCCCCACTAGCCCTGGAGCCACTAGGTGGACGACTTCGGCGATGGAAAATGTCCTATCATCTCACCCATTTTCATCACCTGTCCGGCGCGAAATTTCTGTAACCACTCAACATTGCCTGCGGTCAGCAATATTACGGTTGAGCCCATATTGAAACGGCCCATTTCTGTACCTTTCAGGTATTGCTTGCGGGTGTGACTATAGTCAAACTGTGAAATTCTTTTACCCTTTGGCGGCGTGATGAGCCCGGCCCATACGGTTTCGATTGCGGCGACATTGATAGCGCCCACGAGCACCATTGCAATGGGTCCCGCTGGTGTAGAAAACAGGCAGACCACGCGTTCATTACGCGCAAACAACCGTGGTATAGCGCTGACCGTCCAGGGGGCGACACTGAATAATCGCCCGGGCACGTGAATCATTTTTTTCAATACGCCACTGACAGGCATATGAATGCGGTGGTAGTTGTACGGGGCCAGGTATACCGTCGCGAACCGACCGTTATTGAACAGGGCGCTCAGGGATGCGTCACCGCCGAGTAATTCGCGCACCGTATATTGGTGACCCTTGGCCTGAAATATACTCTGCTCCTCAATATTACCGGCTGCGGATACGGTGCCGTCGACCGGGCAGGCAATCGTGTTTTCACCGGGTACTACCGGACGGGCATCCTGCTTCAGCGAGCGGGTAAAGAATTCGTTAAAAGTCTTAAATCCCTCAGGGTCTGGACAATCCGAATCGCTCATATCAACATCAAATTTCCGAATGAACCATTTGATCAGTGGTTGCGCGACCGGGCCCTGCCGGCGTGTGACAAAGAAAACCAGGCGCGAAACAAAGTGGTGCGGCAATAGATAAAATAGCCAGATTTTCAGCTTGTCTTTTTTACCCTGTTGGATCGGGTTAATCATGGTTATTTTCTTACTACCATATCGATAGTTTGTGTTTTTCGATCCTGGTAATGGAGTGTCACGGCTACTTTTTCCCCGGGTATTAATTGTTCCTGCGGATTCATCATTATTAGGGGTCCCTGATTACATTTAACTAATGCAGATGTGGTATTTAAACAGGCCATATCAAGGCGCCTCCGTGCAATATGCGGGCTAGTTGCGTTCGACGATCTTGACCATGTCTCTCGCCATTGCCGAGGCGTCGTGTGGGGCACCGAAAAGGCCAGCGTACCTGACTGAGGGATTGATTAATATTATCGCAGCGCTATGCGAGACATCGTAAGATGTCTGGTTCTCACTGGACTGGTCTCGACTATGAGCAATACCAAGCACATTGGTCAAGCGGTTTAAGTCCGAAACCGGTGCGGTGGTACCGATAAAATCGTCGTTAAAATAGTGCACGTAAGTTTTCAGTACCTCGGGTGAATCTCGATCAGGGTCGACAGAAACGAATATGACCTGAACCGCATTTCGAACGTCGGGGTCGTCAATCGCGCTCATCACCTCGCTCAGGGTTTGTAAGCTGGTCGGGCAAATATCAGGGCAGTTGGTATAACCAAAAAACATTAAACTCCATTTGCCGGTTAACTGAGGATGGCCCAGGCTTTGATTATCGTGATCGATCAACCGAAATTCAGGTAAAATCTTTGCCTGGTCGGCGAACCAATGGCCGGCTTCGAGGGTAACCGGCCTGGAGTCATAAACCAGCCAGGAGACAATGAATCCGGAGCATAACGCGAATAGTGTAATAGCAACAAGATGCAGTTTTTTCATTGTGAGCCGATATCCGAAATATGGTGTAGAATCCGCGCATTATATTTTAACTGGTTTGAAACTCAACGTGGCCAATCGTGAATCTCTGAAAGGGTTGTTGACAATTCGGGACTTCATTCGCTGGGCCAGTAGTGAATTCTGCAGGCATGAGCTGAGCTTTGGCCACGGATTTGCGACCGCGCTCGATGAAGCAAGATACCTGACCCTGCACACGCTTTCCCTGCCCCCCGACTGGCCGGATAGTTATCTCGATAGTGTCTTGACCACACTCGAACGCGAAGCGGTTATCGACCGGCTACGTGAAAGAGTCACGACCCGACAACCGGCTGCTTACCTTACCCGTGAATCATGGTTCTGTGGACTCAAATTTTATGTTGACGAGCGTGTACTGGTGCCACGCTCACCTATTGCAGAATTGATCTCCGCGCATTTCGAGCCCTGGGTAGATAGTGGCCGGGTACACAAAATTCTGGACCTGTGTACCGGCAGTGGCTGTATCGCCATTGCCAGTCAGTATATGTTTGAGGATGCCGCGGTCTTCGCCTCAGATATATCTCCAGAGGCGCTTGAGGTGGCACGAATAAATTGTCGCGAACACGATTTGGAGAGATATTTAACCCTATATGAGTCTGATTTGTTTGACGATATTCCCGCGCAAAAATTTGACCTGATCGTTTGTAATCCGCCCTATGTTGATGCGGATGATATGGGTAAACTCACCGAGGAATTTCGATTCGAACCCGGTATTGGTCTCGCTGCCGGCGAAGATGGGCTCAGTCTGGTTGACCGGATACTGCAAAGTGCTGGTGATTTTCTGAGTGGGCAGGGAGTCATGTTTATCGAGGTGGGTAACTCGCAGGCTGCAATGATGGAAAAGTATGAATTTTTGCCGATGACCTGGATCGATTTCGAGTTGGGCGGCAGTGGTGTTTGTTGTATCCGGGGGCAGGACCTCAGGCAACAACAGGCGAAAATTGAACAGTCCAGCGACAGGCAACGGGCGGCAAGTCATGTTTAACCAGATTCCGTTATCTAGTCCCGGACAGGGGGTCTAATAATGGCATGGTGGGGTAAGGCACTGGGTGGTGCGTTTGGTTTCATGATCGGTGGCCCCCTGGGTGCGCTGATGGGCATCGCCTTTGGCCATAATTTTGACCGGGGTATGCGATCCCTTGGCGATACAGACTGGCAGGGCGGCGCACAGGATCGGATTCAGGCCGCATTCTTTACCGCCACCTTCTCGGTCATGGGATACATTGCCAAGGCCGACGGTAAGGTAACCCAGGACGAAATCAAACTGGCCGAATCGGTGATGCACCACCTTGGCCTGCCCGCCGAGATGCGCAAATCGGCGAGAAAACTGTTCAACGAAGGCAAATCGCGCAATTTTCCAATCGATGAAGTGCTCGACCAGTTTAGGCAGGAGTCAAGGCGACGGACCACCCTGATCCAGATGTTCCTCGAGATTCAGCTACAGGCCGCATACGCCGATGGGATCATGCATCCGGCCGAAAAAAAGGTACTCAGGCATATTTGTGGGCGTCTTGGGGTGCCGCTGGCACAACTGGATCGCCTGGAGGAAATGTTAAAGGCAGGATTTGGCCGGGCTGGGTATCAAGCTGCCCAATCGAAGCAAACCTCCATTGAAGATGCTTATGCCATGCTCGCTTTAGACAAGTCGGTCAGTGATTCTGAACTGAAAAAGGCCTACCGGCGCCTGATGTCGCAGCATCATCCCGACAAGCTGGTATCCAGAGGCTTACCGGACGAGATGATCGCCGACGCGACCGAGAAGACACAGCAAATTAAAAGCGCCTACGAAACAATTCGAGAAGCCCGGGGACTATGAGTTTAATCACTCATGCGCATCAACGATGAAGAAACTCTACACCCATGAAAACCGCATGATCATCTTCAACTTGAAAAATGTGTTAGAAGGCGAGGGTATCGATTGTTCGGTTATCAATGAATATGCATCGGGCGGGGCCGGCGACCTTGCCACCTTCGATACCTGGCCGGAATTGTGGATAAGCGATGAGAAGCAGTTTGACAAGGCGCAGGAAATAATGCAAAAAATCGTCTTCGGACCGGCGCATGGCTACTGGTATTGTAAGGGCTGTCAGGAAAAAAATGGCGACGCCTTCGAGTTGTGCTGGAAATGCGGCAGGCCTGCCGATTGAAAGGATGAGGATTTGAAAATGAAAACAATGCCCGGAATTCTAACCGTAATCACTCTTTTGTTGGGCAGCAAACTGGCATTTGCGGGTGCGACCAGCATCGTCGATGTTAAAGTTGAGTGCAACAGCAGTTGCACTTTTTCGGTTACCCTGCAACACGCGGACGAAGGCTGGGATCATTACGCCAACCAGTGGGAGGTGGTGACACTGGATGGCGTAGTGCTGGGGTCGCGCGTGCTATATCATCCGCATGTCAACGAACAGCCGTTTACGCGTTCGCTATCCGGGGTCAAGATTCCGGCTGGAACCAAAGCCGTCAAGATTCGCGCACAGGACTCGGTGCATGGCTATTCGGCAGAGGAATATACCGTACCGTTACCCTGAATGGTATACAAAAGCGGCCGGCCATCTTGGAGGATAGACGATCCTTTGCTATTATTCGCCCGAATAGGATTACAGAGTTAAGGAGTCAATGGGGTCAGACTTCATTGAAACCAGGCGTAATCCTCGTTACTTTCTGCCAATGTCGCCAACTACCAGTGCCTCAGAAGACTGGCTTGACCCTATTATTGGGCTTGATTATCGGACTGCGCTTTCCGATAAATGGGTATTCTATGGTCGGGCGGATATCGGCGGATTTGG
>JAPUFZ010000169.1 GCA_027293245.1 Gammaproteobacteria bacterium | reverse complement strand
CGATCGAGTAATCAGAGGCTGCTTAATGATGACGGATTGAAATAATGGCGTCCAGAGCGGATTTTATTTATTTCGTTGAGCAGGGAAGCATAATCTTCGCCACTATTGATCAGGTCAATCGACTGGGTGTTGACAGTGAGTAGTGCGCTGTCGTCATAGTCATGAAAGAATCGGGTATACAACTCGGACAGGCGAATCAGATAATCGTCTTTGATCGCCTGCTCGTAGCCTATGCCGCGTCTGACGATGCGCTCGCGTAGCACCTCTACAGGTGCCTGCAGGTAGATCACCAGGTCGGGTTTCGGGGCATCGATCGTCATGTGCTGGTAAATGTGTTCATATAATTTTAATTCGTCGCTATTCAAAGTTAACTCGGCAAACAATCGGTCCTTGTCGATCATGAAATCGGCGATATGAAAATCCTGAAACAGGTCAATTTGACGAAAGCTCTGTACCTGTTGGGCACGTTGCAGGAGAAAAGATAGTTGTGTCGACAGGGCGTACTGGCGTGGATTTTGATAAAAGCGGGCTATGAACGGATTTTCCTCGGCTTTTTCGAGCAATAACTCGTTACCAAAGCTGTCGGCCAATTTTTTAACCAGGCTGGTTTTACCCACCCCGATCGGGCCTTCGACGACTATATACCGGTGTTGTATCTGCATGCTAGCCCGGAACGACACCGGGCCCGGAGGCCAGGATGACGGGTTCGCTAATGATGTGCATATCGATCGCTGGGGCATTGTCGATCAGATAGCTCAGGCTGCCGAGTCCGGGGATATAGATTTCACCAGCGATTTCAAACAATGGTTTCAGTACAAACAGGCGATTGTGCATTTCTGGATGCGGTATGGTGAGATGGCTGTCATCGATAATACGATTGGCGTAAAGCACAATATCAAGATCCAGGGTCCTCGGAGCCGCTTTTAGCGATGGATCACGCTGGCGATAAAACGCATGTTCGATGGCCTGCAATTCGAGCAATAAAAAGGTTGGTTGCAGGCTGGTTTCAATAGCCACGACTGCGTTCACATAGTCGTCCTGAACAATGTCACTCACGGGCTCTGACTGGTAGAGCGAGGAGCAGTTGATCAATTTGCTACTGGTGATTTTGCCCAGGCACACGATTGCATCCTGAACAATCGAAACAGGATTGGTGAGATTGCTACCGATACCAATAAATACCTCTTCAATCGGCATTTCTCTTGCGTCTTCGATGCTGGTTGCCAGGCTCCCGTTTTCGCAGACCAGGGTTTGCTAGCGGCTGGTTCTTCTGGTAGTCGGTCCACCATTGGCAAAGGTTACCTGGAATCAGGCTGACCATAGATTGAATGCACATAAAATCGAAAGCGGCTCTAAAACAGGGATGGCCGAGTAGTCTGGCCGGTTGCTTTCCCTGAGTGCGTTGAAACTTGGGCTGTGCAGTCCAGATATCCCGGGTCATCTGACTAAAACGGCGAGGAATCGAGATGTGCCTGAGTTGCCGGCTCATCACTTCAGAACCTGCCTGTGACAGGGCGGGGATTATTCTTAGTTTGTCCGACAGGCCCATGGCCTGCGCATGTACCACGGGCCATAATAATATGGCGAAAATAAAAGCGGGTGATACATGCTGGTTATTGTTGATTCGTTTATCGGTATTGACCAGGCCCTGGTCGACGAAATCAAGCATTGCTTCACTCGGATCATTCCGCAGCAGTTGATCCAGCGCCGGAAACAGGTATTGAAGTAAATTGTACGAGCGCAGTAACTCGAACACTCGTGTGGCATTGCCAGAGTGAAATAATTTTACGATTTCATCAAACAGTCGTGCGGGAGGTACGCCTGCGAGTAAATGGCCGCAGTTGAATATCGCTTCACTCGAGAGTTTCTCTATTTCAAAATCGAGTTTGGCGGAAAATCGTATGGCCCGCAGCATTCGCACCGGGTCTTCCTGGTATCGAATCTCTGCATCGCCTATCAGGCGTAAGGTGCGGTTTTCAAGGTCCTTGAGTCCATTGGTATAGTCGAGTATGGAAAAATTTGCGATGTCGTAGTACAGCGCATTAGCGGTGAAATCTCGCCGTATCGCATCATCCTCAATAGCTCCAAAAGTATTGTCTCGCAAAATACGACCTTCGGTATTCAGCTCGTTTTTTGGGGAATCGGAGGAATGGCTACGAAAAGTAGCGACTTCAATAATTTCGCGGCCAAAGCGGATATGCACGAGGCGAAATCGACGTCCGATGATGCGACTGTTTCTAAATAGCGAATTCACCTGATCTGGTGTCGCGTCGGTCGCGACATCAAAATCCTTCGGCTGCATTCCGAGCAGCAGATCGCGAACTCCACCGCCCACCAGGCAGGCACGAAAGCCTGAATTGGTGAGTCGATACAAAACCTTGAGAGCGGCTTCAGATATCGATTTTCTTGATATGTTGTGGTTGTTTCGGGTCAGGGTCGCTAAATTGTCTGGATTTGCCTCGGTATTGTTCGCCACGTTAAATGAATCCTTTAGAATGCGCCAATCATAGCATTTCATTGTCCTGATGTGGTGTTAAGTTTTATACCAAAACCCGAATTTTCAGGCCGCTATAGCGAATAAAAAGCAGGCCACAGGAGGTGACGGTAAAATAGAATTAATCAGAGGCTCCAGGGGAATCTTCGAGTTGCTGCCAGCGGTCAAATAATTTTTGCATCGCCTGCTCGTAAATTGCCAGCGTATTTTGGGCTTCACTAATCACTGTCGGGTGTTGTTGGTAAAATTCAGGATTTGTAAAACTTGACTGCAGATCGGCGATTTTGGCTTCAATTTTCGCAATTTTATCGGGTAGTTCCTTCAACTCCCTCTGATCCCTGTTGCGCACATGGGGGTCAGAAATTTTCTGATTGGGCGAGGACGATTTAATGCCAGTTGCTTGTTTTACTGCGGGACGTTGCCTTAGCCAGTCCTGGTAACCACCCACGTACTCGTTAACCTGTCCGGGTGATTCGAAAACCAGGGTGCTGGTAACAATGTTATCAATGAATGTACGGTCATGGCTCACCAGCAGTAAAGTGCCCTTGAACTCGACCAGTAATTCTTCGAGTAACTCGAGCGTTTCCGTATCGAGGTCGTTGGTAGGTTCGTCCATAATCAGAAAATTGAAGGGACGAGTAAATAGTTTTGCCAACAGCAGGCGGTTGCGTTCACCGCCTGATAGTGCCTTTGCCGGCAGGTTGATTTTCTTTTCACTGAAGAGGAAATCTTTCAAGTAACTGATGACGTGTTTCTCCTTTCCATTCACAGTCACTGTGTCGCTTTGATCGCTTATATTTTCACGTACTGTTTTATCTGGTTCGATGGCTTCACGTTGCTGGTCGAAATAAGCAATTTCTAGTTTGGTACCCAGTTTGACCTGACCCTGGAGCGGATCCAGATCACCCAGCAGGAGCCGGATCAGGGTTGACTTGCCGCAGCCATTGGGTCCGATAATGCCAATTTTTTCACCGCGCAGAATTTTGCAGTAGAAATTGGAAACCACAGGATGCTCCGGCCAGCCGAATTCAAGGTTCTCGGCTTCGATGACAATCTTGCCCGATAGCGCGTTATCATGAGTTGCCAGTTTTACCCGGCCCTGCAACTGGCGACGCTGTGCGCGCTCTGCACGTAACTTTTTGAGTGCACGTACACGCCCTTCATTGCGGGTCCTCCTGGCCTTGATACCCTGTCGAATCCAGATTTCTTCCTGCGCCAGTTTCTTGTCAAAAAGAGCATTGTGAATGACTTCGGTATCCAGTTGGGCCTGTTTCATCACCAGGTAGTTTGCATAATCACCGGGCCAGCTGGTTAACTTTCCACGGTCCAGATCGACGATTCGGGTTGCCAGGGCCTGTAGAAATGAACGATCATGGGTAATAAATAAAAGGCTGCCCCTGAACCGG
>JAPUFZ010000168.1 GCA_027293245.1 Gammaproteobacteria bacterium | reverse complement strand
GAATAAAAGACATTGCGATCTGGGAAAAGTGGTATGGAGCGACCCATGCCTGTCCGCCATTGGTGGAGCAGGCGGTTTACGGTTTGCCGGAATTAAATCGAGAATCCATTAAGTCCGCGAGCCTGGTGGCTAATCCTGGTTGTTATCCGACCGCGGTTATCCTCGCGCTGTTGCCGTTGTTAAAACATGAAATGATTGATCCCGCCTCAATCATCGCTGATTGCAAGTCGGGAGTGAGCGGTGCGGGCAGGGGTGAAAGTATCGCGCGTGCTTTTTGCGAAGTGAGCGAATCAGTTAAGGCCTACGGTGTCGGCGGACACCGTCACTTACCCGAGATCAAGGCTGTATTGCAGACTGTGGACCCCCAGGCTGATCTGGTCTTTACTCCACACCTGATGCCGATGATTCGCGGATTATATGCAACTGTTTACGCCGATGCACAGGGAGCTGGTAGCAACGTGCAGAAAATATTTGAGGAATTCTATAAAGACGAACCTTTCGTCGACGTCATGCCTGCCGGGTCCCATCCCGAGACTCGCTCGGTAAAAGGTGCCAATCATTGCCGTGTTGCGGTGCACTACCTGGCCGAGAGTAATAAGTATATTGTACTGGCAGTAATCGATAATCTGGTCAAGGGCGCTGCCGGGCAGGCGATTCAAAATATGAACCTGATGTTTGGTTTCGATGAATCAACCGGGCTGGATGCCCTGGGTATGATCCCTTGAGCCAAATGCACCGGGGGTTTCAGGTACGGCAGTACAAACCGTGGAAGTTATGGTTGGGACTGGTGGCGATCGGGTTGCTTTTCTGGTTGTTTTTTCAGCTGGGAAATACGTATCAGTCGTACCAACTGATACGGCTGGACCTGGAAAAAGAAACCTTGCTGGCCAGAATTAATGAACTCGAAACGCGCAACTACAACCTGGTGCAGAAAAATGCTCATCTGGACGGCATCAGCAAGATTGAACACCAGGCTTACCAGAGGGCTAACCAGACCCTGGTAGAACTGCAACAGGTAATACTCGCACAGAAGGAAGAACTAATATTCTATCAGGGTATCGTTTCCCCTGAAAATGCCGCGCTGGGGGTGAACTTGCAGTCTTTCGAAGTTACACCCAGGAGTAACCCTAATCTATATGGATACAAGCTGGTGTTGACCAAGCAGGGGAAAATTAGCAAGAAATTAAAGGGTAGTGCAAAGATTATTATTCGCGGGGAGGTCGACGGTGCGGTTAGCGAGTTGAGATTGTCGAAAATCAGGGTTGAAAATAAGGGAAAAGCTACTAAATTTAACTTTAGATACTTTCAGGTGTTTGAAGGTGATATCGAACTTCCGGAAGGGTTTATTCCTTACGAAGTAGAAATCGGCATCAATCCTACCACCAAAAAGGTAAAATCGTATTCTGAAACAGTTTCGTGGGCAGAATTAATCACTGAGGACCTATAATATGTTTGGCAAAAGGAAAGCATTTAGTTCGGCGCGTATCGATACCCTGGTCGGCCAGGGAACTGAAATCAAGGGTGATCTGTTTTTTTCCGGTGGCCTCCATGTGGATGGTAAGATTATTGGCAATGTAGGTGCCGAAGAGGGCAGCTCAGCGATATTGATCTTGAGTGAATTCGGCGAGATAGAAGGCGAAGTAAAAGTGCCGAATATGGTGTTAAATGGCAAAATAGTTGGTGATGTACATAGCTCAGACAGGGTTGAGCTAGCACCCAAATCACGTATCACCGGCAGTGTTTATTATGATTTGCTTGAAATGTCGATTGGTGCGGAAGTGAATGGTGGCCTCATACACCGCCCGCGTAACCCGTCTCCACAGAAAGTCCTTGAGCATTCTCAATGGAAGATCCCAATCGATGATCCGGCAATAGAAAAGTGAACTACGGTCGACAAACTAAGGCGATATCGGCTAAAATAGGCGCGTAAACCAGGTAGAAATCAGAGGTACAAAGGTAAGCATTGTGAATATTACAATCGACGCAAATTTTGGAATGGCAGTCAAACCAGTCACTAACACAGTACTGGAGTTTTCGGATGCGGCAGCAAAAAAAGCCAAAAAATTAATTGAGGAAGAAGGAAATCCGAATCTGAAGTTAAGGGTTCTGGTACAGGGTGGTGGTTGTTCCGGCTTTCAGTATGGGTTTTCACTCGATGAAGAAAGCAAGCAAGGCGATAAAACGATCGAAAATCAAGGTGTGTCTCTGGTTATCGATCCGATGAGTTATCAATATCTGGCTGGTTCCGAAGTCGATTATACCGATGGGCTTGAAGGTTCGATGTTTGTAGTGAAAAACCCTAATGCAACCTCGACCTGTGGTTGCGGCGCTTCCTTTTCTATTTAGTATTTAGAGAACCTGACTGACAATATAAAAGGCAGCCCAATGGGCTGCTTTTTTTTTGGGAGTGAGGCTGCCTTATTAAAACTGAAAATATCCGTTTATATATAGACCGTTGTATTCCAGGTTGGCATCAAGGTCACTGGCACTGTTTAAATCGAGCGAAAACTTTTTAACCCCACCTTCGACTCTCACACCGTAGTCGGATCGGTAGCCCAGCATGAAGGTAGAATCCTCAGCGATGCTGTCACTAACGCTAAAATTGCTGTTGATGTCGGCGCCGATATAAAATCCGTTAAATGGCAAATCAAACCGTGCGGACAGGTAAAACAGGGGAATAGTTTCGTCAACCGGATATACCGTTGCATTCGAACCATTTTCATTAAGTGAAACTTCGCCGCTAAAACTTTTTAAATCCAGACCGAAATCCAGATTAACCCAGTTATCCATTAACTCGTAATACAAAATGAAATCACTGTTCGATAAATCGAAATTCGAGGTGACTGAGCCTGAACCGGGTGCCTGGTTGTTAAAACTGAGAGAACCGCCGTTCAGAGCGTCGGAGCCCGTCGAATCGAGTTTGAAACCCTGATATTTAACATTGGGCAAAACCGAGATTGGGTGTTCCAGAATAAACAATAACGAGGGGGGTGCCTGATCGGCGTAGTCGGTCTGGTTAAACAGGTCGCTGGTATTGTTAAACGAGTTGGAAAGAGAGGGTGTCCTGTTGCCGGTACCGATATTGAGCCCGATGAATTCCGCCTGTGCCGTAGTTGCCAGGGTTAGCAACAAACCAGAAAGGATTAATACATTCCATGTAGATTTCATTAGATAACTCATGAATTCACGTAACCGCAAGTGTACCACCATGAATAATAAAGACACGAGGACGTTTGTCAGTTCCAGGACTGTGTTAAAAATATCACTATAGTATAGTTAAATTCTGTTAGTTCTGGCTTCTATTTGAAGTAGATTCCCCCAAGAATGGCCTCATTTCTGGCCTGAGTAACACCAGGCAGGTTTCCAGTTCGTCGGTTCAGACTTTGTCGTGCAAGCCAGGCAAACGCAACAGCTTCGACAAAATCGGGGTTTAGCCCCAGATGATCAGTGCTACGAATCTGGCAATCCGCTAGCTGCTTCTGCAAGCGCTCGATCAGATAAAGATTGTGAACTCCGCCACCACAGATATAGCATTCCGCCGGCGCGGCGGGTAACTGCGAGACCGCCCGGGCGATTGTTACTGCGGTCAATTCGACCAGGGTTGCCTGAACATTTGCCGGGTCGAATTCCGAGTCCAGATAAGCCGACAACCAGCCCGAATTGAAGTACTCGGTGCCGGTCGATTTGGGAGGTGGCTGCTGGAAATAGGCTTCGGTGTCGAGCATGGAATTCAGCAGCTCGTCTATGACTGATCCCGTTGCGGCCCATTTGCCCTGATCGTCGTAGGTTGATCTGCCGTGTTGGTTGATCCAGTAATCAAGTAATGTGTTGCCAGGACCCGTATCAAATCCGATGACGCTCGAGCCAGCCGCTGCAGGTAAACAGGTGATGTTAGCAATGCCTCCAATATTGATGATGGCGCGATTTATAGTGTCGGAGCCAAACATGAATTGATGGAAAGCAGGCGCCAGCGGCGCACCCTGACCACCGAGGGCGACATCCCGACGCCTGAAGTCGCCTACGCAGGTGATACCAGTTTCGGCGACGATTACATTAGGATCACCAATTTGCAGGGTATAAGGCAAATCGGTGCTGGGGCTATGCCGAATAGTTTGCCCGTGATTGCCTATGGCACAGACATCGCATTGCTGGATTTCTGCCAAATCAAGTCGGCGATTGACAATATTGGCGTAGGTGACGCCAAGCTCGATGTCGAGCTGACACAAATCGTCCAGGCTGGTAGTTGGGTTGAGAGTGATATCGCGTATTCGTTGCCTTAAACTAGGTTCGTACGGCTCGGTTGCGCTATAAATTAATCCTGGTGGGTGCTGGGCAAAATCGACGATTACGATATCGACACCATCCAGACTTGTACCAGACATCAATCCGATGTAGATCTCGCTGGACGAGCCGTCCTGCATGTCAGTATGAATTTACCGCCAGGGTATTGCCCATTATTTGTAACATCGACAAATACGCCCGGGTGTTTTTGGCAAAATGATCGCGATATGTCGGGTTAACAGGTTTGGCCTCGGGTAGACGCACAGTGAGTGGATTCCGATGTACACCGTTTACGCGGAACTCATAGTGCAAATGCGGACCTGTCGCCAGACCTGAGCTACCAACATAGCCAATAATCTGTCCCTGCTTGACCTTTTTGCCCTTGCGTACGCCTTTTGCGTAGGCATTTAGATGACCATAAACGGTGGTATAGCGACCACCGTGCTGGATAAAAATAGCGCGCCCAAAACCACCTTTGTTACCGGCAAAGCTTATCTTGCCATCACCCGAGGCGCGGATCGGCGTGCCGCGTGCAGCGGCGTAGTCCACGCCCTTGTGCGAACGCCAGCCAGATAACACCGGGTGCCAACGCTTTTTACTGAATCTTGAGCTAATTCGCGAAAATTTTACCGGACTGCGTAAGAAGGCCTTGCGCATGCTTTTGCCATCTTCGGTGAAATAGTTACCGTTACCCTGTGGGTCGGTGTAATACACTGCCTTGTAACGCCTGCCGTCATTAATGAACTCGGCTGCCAGAATTTGGCCATTCCTGATTTTGACGCCATTCTTGTACAATTCGTTATAGACCACACCGAAGCGGTCACCCATTCGGATATCGAGAGAAAAGTCTATGTCCCAGCCGAATATGTTGGCCATCTCCATGATGATATTCTGGGGAATATTGGCCTCGGCAGCGGCTTCAAATAGCGAATTCTTGATGACACCCTCGCGATATACCGGGAAGGCATCGAGTTTGTAATTGATAATTTTACTACTGAAAGACTGATCTTCATTGCGTTGTATCACCAGGGTCCTGGTGATATCTGGAACATACTTCATCATTCGAAGGCGATTCTGATCGTCCTGTAATATATGAATTTTTTGTCCGGGCTGAATCGTGCGAAAAGATTTGGTGTGTTCGTTCAGCGTGGCGATCGCGTGCGTGGTAGCTGCCGATAGCCCAACAGCTGAAAATATTCTGGCCAGGGTATCGCCGGACTCGATGGTAATAATTTTCCAGTCATTAACATCGATGGGTTCGACCGATTTCGCGATTTCGTGCTCGAGCGTAATTTCAGATTTGGGCAATGCCAGACTATAGTGTAATCGAGCCGACTTGGGGGTAGAATTCGCAATCTTGGCTGCTGGTTGCCAGCTCGAAGCGCTAAATCCCAGCAATATGATTACTGTCGATGCGATGATCGCCTTTGACAGTATTTTTAACTGAAACTTTGGAAGCATAGGCGAGGGCTTTCGCAGTTTGACCGCAACGGGTCGATCTGATTTAAAGTCTATGTCTTGAAATTTCATCAAATAATTAGCGTAAGCTGTTGGTTAACTTAAATATTGTGTCGATAATTATAGTTCAAAGATGGGGTATAGCATGATTTCTGTAGAAGATGCAATGCAGCAAATCAAAAGAGGTGCCGATGAGATACTGATTGAGTCGGAATTGCAAGAAAAATTAAAGCGCGGCAAACCACTGAATATCAAGGCCGGCTTCGATCCTACGGCCCCTGATTTGCACCTCGGGCACACTGTTTTGATCAATAAATTGCGCCAATTTCAGCAATTGGGACACCATATCATGTTCCTGATTGGTGATTTTACCGGCATGATCGGAGATCCTTCGGGCAAGTCGGTTACCCGACCGCCTTTGACCCCGGATGAAATTCAAAATAATGCGGAAACCTATCAGCAGCAGGTTTTTAAAATTCTCGATCCGCAGGCAACTGAAATTTGTTTTAACTCTAGCTGGCATGGAAATAAAAGCGCGGCCGATATGATCCGCCTGGCATCGAGACAGACGGTCGCACGAATGTTAGAGCGCGACGATTTTTCTAAACGTTATAAAAACAATCAGCCGATATCGATACATGAGTTTCTCTATCCGTTGGTCCAGGGTTGGGATTCAGTCGAGATGAAGACGGATGTGGAGTTGGGCGGCACTGATCAGAAGTTCAATCTGCTGGTTGGCCGCGAACTGATGAAATCAGAAGGGATGGAACCCCAGATTATCCTCACAATGCCAATACTCGAAGGACTCGATGGGGTGCAAAAGATGTCCAAGTCAATGAATAACTATATTGGTATTGAGGATGCTCCCAACGACATGTTTGGAAAGATCATGTCGCTAAACGATGATTTGATGTGGCGCTACTTTGAATTACTCAGCTTTCGACCGATGAGCGAGATAGAAGCTTTCAGGCAGGAAACTATTGAAGGCAAAAATCCGCGGGATATTAAATTTTTGCTGGCCGAGGAAATTATTTC
>JAPUFZ010000167.1 GCA_027293245.1 Gammaproteobacteria bacterium | reverse complement strand
ATATTCCGGCAAATAAGGTATCGAATAACTGATTACTCATTTTTCGATGTCAATAATGTTTTTTTGCGATGGTTGACTTCACTACCTGTTATCTGCGATTGAACCCTTATGATACAACAACACTGGCCGTGATAATTATTCCCAGTGGAATTTTGCGAAATGGCGTCTAAACTTATCTGTTCCACTAATACAAATTGAATAGGGGAACTCATCATGGAGAGTTACTACCTTGTGCCAGAAATGCCAGGTTTATCAGTCGCAATCTGGGTGGGTGCCAGCATGATTTTCCTGTTCTTTGCCAGAGATCCGATACACCGGATGATCCAGGCTTTGTCTGAGGCAACCGCCGGGGGATTTAGAAAACTGGCGGTCTGGACTAAAAAATCAGCCGAACAAATCCGCGAGAAAGACAGGAAAGTTTTACTGGAATCAGGGGTTGCCAGGATTCAGGGCGAGATACTTCAGGAATTCGCCAGGATCGATACGGCGAATACCAAAACCCTGGCTGGATATCCCGAGCTACAACTAAAACTCGATGAAAATATCACCCGGCTTAAAACCGATTATGAGGAATGTGGGCAGGTGATAGCTGAAGCACCTGGTTGGAGTGAGATAGTTGAAAGTATTGCCCGTGCCCAGGGATCTACCTCCGATCGAATTATCGAAAAAATGTTGGGCGAGATTCACAAGTCCGCGGTGGCCGATGAAAAGAAGGCATTGTCCGAGTTGCGAAATGTCGCTGCCAAGCGCCACAAGATACTGGGTTCCATGGCGCCGGTCTGGAAGCGAGTAGAGAAACTTGGCAAAGAGTTGAATGGCAAAGTCGATAAGCTTATCGAAGATAGCCGCAATATTGACAAGTACATGGCCCAGTATGAAAAAATCTCGGCCGGTGGCTCAGAGTCTATCGACATGCTGTCTTCAAAAGTAACCAAGCTATTCATCATTTCACTGATCGTAATTTTTGTTGGTATTGTTGGTGCCTTCATTAACTTTAACCTGATCGCGTTACCAATGTCGGAACTGGTGCCTGCCGGAGTAAGAGTCGCGGGTATGGCCGTATCCGATGTCTCGGCCCTGGTGATTGTTTCTCTTGAGCTGGTTCTGGGAATATTTTTGTTTGAGGCCATGGGTGTTACCCATACCTTTCCCCAGATAGCCAGCATGACCCGGGGTAAGCGTAAAATAATTTTATACGGAGCCCTGTTTGGGCTGTTATTTTTGTCCTCGGTTGAAGCCTCGCTGGCAATCCTGCGTGAACAGCTGGCTCAGGCCAAGACCGCTTTGGACTATAGCCTGGCGGGCGAATCGGGCGCGATTCCAGAATTCGCTAATGCCAATATTACCGTGATAGGTCAGGCCACGCTGGGTTTCGTGTTGCCATGGATTCTGGCGGTGGTCGCTATACCACTGGAAATGTTTATCGAGGCGAGCCAGCATGTGTTTGCCAAAATCTACACGCTGATTATCACGCTGTTGTGCCATTTGGCTAATCTGATTGCCTACCTGCTGGAAGGGTTCTTTAACATCCTGGCACATGTTTTTGATATCTATATCATTATTCCGATGCAGGTGTACAACCTGTTTAAAGGCAAACCGATTAGTGTCAGCTAGACCGGAGAATCATGATGCGAACACCAATAAAGCATTACTTGCTGGCTATCCCCCTGGTTTTAATGGTTGCAGCCTGTACCGACAGCAAGCAATACGAAACATCGTATTGTGCGCTGGTAGATATATCAGGCACCTATGCCAGCGAAAAAGGCAACGTGGTCAAAATCATAAAGGCCGGCATATTGCCCGAAATGATTCCAGGCGATAGTTTGTACTTTATTACTATTGACAGCAATAGCTATACCAAGGACAACCTGATCACAAAACTGACTCTGGATTACAGGCCGACCAGGGCCAACAAGCAGAAATTTGCGTTGTCAAGAAAACTGGATAAATTTGCCTCTGGCAATGCCAAATCACGTCTTACCGATATCAGTGGCGCGATGATGCTGTGTTCGGATTATCTGAAAGAAGCACAGTCCGGAACCCAGGTGATGTTTGTCTTCAGCGACATGTTTGAGGAATTGCCCGCGGGTGTTGTGCGCAAGTTCGCCGATGACGAATTTTCAGGGATTGATGTTGCTGCTATGAACGTGATCAAGCTCAGCCAGGATAGTTCGAATCCAGAAGTCTATCGTAAACGCCTGAAAGACTGGGACGAGCGTATTGTCGGTTCAGGGGCCAATAGCTGGACCACACTTCTCGATGCGACAAAGATCCAGGAATTTATTGATAAAGTTAAATAACGCCGGGTTATAATTCCATGCGGTAAACAATAAAACCATCGGTGCCGCCGGTAAGCTTGTCGTAAAGCCCCCTGGCGACGCTATTATTCTCTTTGGTGTGCCAGTATACCTCGGCCCAGTTTTGCTTTTTTGCCTCATCGGTGACCGCTTTTATCAACGCCTCGCCGATGCCGCCACCGCGAATCTCAGGTGAAACAAACAGATCTTCGAGGTAGCAGACGAATTTGTTATGCCAGGTGCCGGGGTGGGGGAAATAATGTACCAGGCCAATCACGTCACCAGTGTCTGCCTGTTCCACCACGAAACACATAATCGGATGCTGGAGATCGTGAATCCGTTGCCACAGCACAGTGGTTAGGTCATCGGCCAGGCTGGATTGATAAAACACCACATAAGACCGCCACAATGATTCCCATTGTTCCCGATCACTCTCAAGCGGGCGGCGAATAGTGTATTTTGACGCATCCATGTTGGTGACTCCTTCGTTCTGGTTGGTATCTAATCCGTATTATAATATTGATTGAAAGTAATAGTATTGCTATATAAAATTCCTGTCCTCATGTAGCGATGGCGTCGCTACTGTTAAGCGGTCAATCGTTTTAAAGATCCTGTACGCCCGGACAAAACCAACTGGTTCTTCGGAGTGATTACTATGTCTCAATCGCAAACAATTCGTCCTGAATATTTCCAACTGCAAAATGGCAACAAAGCCAGGCTGCCTTTTTCTGATGCCGAGTATCAAACACGTCTTGGTAAACTACGCGCACTGATGAATGATGCCGGGGTAGATGCCATGCTGTTGACCTCGATGCACAACATCGCGTATTACTCGGGTTTTTTATACTGCTCTTTTGGACGGCCCTACGCCTGCGTGGTAACCGCGGACCGATGTGTGACGGTGTCGGCCAATATAGACGGTGGTCAACCCTGGCGTCGTTGTTTTGGGGAAAATCTGATTTATACCGACTGGCAACGCAATAATTACTGGCGTGCGCTAAAGTCGATAATTCCTACCGTAAAGCATATTGGTATCGAAGCCGACCATATGACGGTAGCGACCCGTGAAACCATGAAAAGCATGCTCGACGGTGTCCAGGCCAGGGACTTGAACGGCGAAATCATGGCCTTGCGAATGATCAAGTCCGCCGAAGAGATCGAGTTGATCAAGGGTGGTGCGCGTACGGCTGATATTGGCGGTGCAGCGGTGAAGTCCGCGATCAAACCAGGAACCCGTGAAATAGACGTCGCCATGGCGGGTCGTGATGCCATGGAGCTGGAAATTTCGCGTAGTTACCCCGACAGTGAACTGCGCGATAGCTGGGTCTGGTTCCAGGCCGGCATTAACACCGATGGTGCGCACAATCCGGTTACTACCAAAAAACTGCAGATCGGCGATATATTGAGCCTGAATACCTTTCCAATGATATCCGGTTATTATACTGCGCTGGAAAGAACCCTGTTCCTCGGCGAACCCGACGCCGATTCCCTGCGTATCTGGCAGGCAAATGTCGATGCCCACGAGCTCGGCCTGTCGTTAATCAAGCCGGGTGCAACTTGCTCCGGAATCTGTGCCGAAATCAATCGATTTTTCGAGGACCTGGATCTACTGCAGTATCGCTCGTTCGGTTACGGGCATTCTTTTGGCGCACTATCACATTATTATGGTCGTGAAGCCGGCCTCGAATTGCGTGAAGATATCGATACGGTACTAGAACCGGGCATGGTGGTTTCGATGGAGCCGATGCTGACCCTGCCACTGGGCACGCCGGGCGCAGGTGGATATCGTGAACACGATATTCTGGTGGTCGGCGAGCATGACGCTGAGAATATTACCAAGTTTCCCTATGGGCCAGAGCATAATATTGTTGACGCCTGATGGCTTTTCTCCTTCTCCCTTCTGGGGGAGAAGGCCGGGATGAGGGGAATGCTTTTAGATTGACCCTCTCTCCCCGGCGGGGAGAGGGAGTATTTTTAAAGAGCGTGCTCTTCCTGGGACCCACATAAAAACTTAAACTCCTCCGTCAGGCGATGTACACTCGCTGAATTTCGTAAGCTAGAAAAGCAACATGTCAGAAAATAGAAATTATGCCGATGTACGCACTGCGGTGGCACGCTTGTGTAGCGATTTTCCGGGCAAGTACTGGCGCGACAAGGATCGTGAGAAAAAGTACCCGGTAGAATTCGTCGATGCTCTGACCGAGGGGGGTTATTTATCGGTATTGATTCCTGAAGAATATGGTGGCGCTGGAATGGACCTGGGTGCCGCCTGTGCGATTCTCGAAGAAATTCAGTGCAGTGGTGGCAATGGTGGCGCATGCCATGCACAGATGTATACCATGGGCACGCTGCTGCGCCACGGTAGCGACGCACAGAAACAGCAGTATCTTCCCGATATAGCGTCGGGCAAGTTGCGCCTGCAAGCCTTTGGTGTGACCGAGCCGGCCAGTGGTACCGATACCACTCGTATCAGAACTAAAGCCGTGCGCGATGGTGATGACTATGTTGTGAGCGGCCAAAAGGTTTTCATTTCACGCGTTGAACATTCGGATTTATTGCTGCTACTGGTACGCACTACGCGAAGAGACCGGGTTGAAAAGCGGACTCAGGGCATGTCGGTATTGCTGGTAGACCTGCGCGAGGCGGTTGGCAACGGGCTAACCATTCGACCTCTCGAGACCATTCTTAATCACGCGACCACCGAGTTATTTTTCGATGCATTACGCGTACCGGTGGGGAATCTGATCGGTG
>JAPUFZ010000166.1 GCA_027293245.1 Gammaproteobacteria bacterium | reverse complement strand
CGATCCTGGCGTGAGTGCAGCGGCAGAGCGTTTAGTCCAAAAGGGTATTTTATCGCAGACTGGTGATGCTGGTTTAACCGAATCAGGCATCGAAGCAGCCGATCACATGAATCGCCTGTTTAATCTGATATCACCGCCACTCGAACCAATTTATCCAGATACCAACAAGCCAACCTCCGAGCCGGTAGGGTATAGATTATTTCGAATAGTGACTAACCACATAGTCATTTACCAATGTGATAAATTCGTTGGCAATGTTATCACCCTTGAGAGTGACCGTTTTTTCGCCATCTGCATAAACCGGCGCCACCGGCTGTTCGCCGGTGCCAGGTAAACTGATACCAATGTTGGCATGTTTGCTTTCGCCCGGACCATTGACCACGCAACCCATGACCGCCACTTTCATCGATTCAACGCCGGGGTAACGGTGTTTCCAGGCAGGCATGGACTCGTCCAGCTGTTGCTGAATCTGTTTCGCCAGGACCTGGAAGTACTCGCTGGTAGTACGGCCACAGCCGGGGCAGGCGATTACCGTCGGTGTAAACGAACGCAATTCAAGCGCTTGCAGTATCTGCTGCGCAATTTTGACTTCACGCTCACGACTGGCACCGGGTTCCGGTGTCAGTGAAATCCGAATCGTGTCACCAATTCCCTGGGTTAATAAAACCGCCAGCGCCGAGGTCGAAGCGACGATACCCTTGTCACCCATTCCGGCCTCGGTCAGTCCCAGGTGAAGGGCATAATTCGACTGTTGCGCGAGTGACTGGTAAACGCTGATTAAATCGGCAACCCGGCTCATTTTGCAGCTAATCACCAGGCGGTTTGCATCGAGGCCAATCTGGCGGGCGAATTTTGCACTGGAAAGCGCAGACTCGATCACGGCTTGCCGGGTAATTTCAGACAGGGCCAGTGGGTCGGCAAGGTTGGCATTGCGAGTTAACAGCGTGGCGAGTAATTGTTGGTCGAGGCTGCCCCAGTTGACCCCAATACGGACTGGTTTGTCGTATTTGCAGGCAGTCTCGATCATATCGCTGAACTGGATATCGCGTTTCTTGCCGTGACCTACGTTGCCGGGGTTAATTCGGTACTTGGCCAGTGACCTGGCACAGGCCGCGTGCTTGTTGAGCAATTTATGGCCATTGAAGTGGAAATCGCCAATCACCGGCACGCTATAATCCTGAGCGCTCAATCGTTCGACGATATAGGGTATCGCTTTTGCCGAATCTTCGTTATTAACCGTTACTCGCACCAACTCCGAGCCCGCATCGGATAGCAGTTTGATTTGCTCGACCGTGGCTTCGATATTGGCGGTATCAGTATTCGTCATCGACTGCACGACGATTGGTGCGCCGTCGCCCAGGTGGACGTCGCCAATCGTTACCGATAGAGTTTTATGACGATTTGTCAGGATCATGCACAACAACCAGAATGAAAGGTTCTGATATAATAATGAACTATCGCGTCCAGTTAAAGCCTTTTACGCGCTAGAATTACGATGGATTGAAATCCAGTGAAATGCACCTACTTGCAAATATAACCATCATCGCCTTCGATCTTGACGACACGCTGTGGCCCTGTATGCCAACCCTCGAACGCGCCGAGCGAACTCTTTATCGTTGGTTGGAACAGCACTATCCTCGTATCACCGAACGCTACACGGCCATGGAGTTGACTGATCTGCGTAAGCAAGTTATGACGCAGGATAAGCGTTTTACGATAGATTTTTCGCTGATGCGCCAGGAATTGTTAAAGCGGCTCGCGACAGAGGCAAAATACGATCCGAATCAAGTAAGCGAACGCGGCTTCGATGTGTTTTATACGGCCAGGCAAGAGGTTAGCTTTTATGATGATGTTTTACCCTGCCTCGAGCGTCTGCAGTCTAAATATCGGCTTGGGGCGATCAGCAATGGCAATGCCAGCGTCGAAAAAGTGGGTCTCGGGCATTTAATCGAACATGCGGTGAGCGCTTCCGAGCTGCAGGTGGCAAAGCCGGACAAGTTGATTTTCCATCACCTGGTTGAGCGCTTTGGTGTCTCCGTGGATCGAGTTTTATATGTCGGCGATCATCCGCTCTACGATGTTGTCGGTTCCATCGATGCCGGTCTGCAGGCGGTCTGGATTAATCGTGAAAATACCACCTGGCCCGATGACCTGCCGCATCCCAAATACCAGATCTCTAATTTGCACGAACTCGAATTGTTGCTTTAGCCCGTAGTTTCTAGAAGTTGATGCTCTCGCAAAGGCGCGAAGGACGCAAAGGAAAAGACGAGAAAGGGAAGTGAAATTGTCGATACTGCTAAAAGTATTAATCCTACTTTAAAATGGTTTTATTGTGTTACACCTTTAATCCTTTGCGCGCTTGGCGCCTTGGCGAGAGCATCTTTTAAAAATAGATTTTAATTCTTGTATCGATCAGGGGTTGCCTAGTATCAGTTGCATCGCATCGAAGACTTTATCGGCCAGAATCGGTTGTGCCTCGGCAGTCGGGTGGATGCCATCGTTTTGCATCAGCCGGGCCTCACTGGCCGCAACGCCTTCCAGAAATCTTGGTAAATAGTGGATTTTGTGTTGTGCCGTGATCGATTCAAATATTTGCTGAAAGCGCAAGTTGTAAGCGACGCCAAAATTAGGCGGCATACGAACACCGATCAGCAATACAGAAATATGCTGTTGTTGTGCCTGCGCAACCATCCGGCTCAAATTGGCGGTGGACTGAGTAAAATTGAGGCCTCTTAATCCATCGTTGCCGCCCAGTTCAATAATCAAATGGCTGGGCGCATGTTTATCGAGTAATTTCGCCAGCCGTTGTACCCCGCCAAACGTGGTTTCACCACTAATGCTGGCGTTGATTACGCTTGATTGTGGGTAACTTGCCCTCATATTGGTGCGAAACAATTCAGGCCAACTCTTCTCAATCGGTATATTATACGCGGCGCTCAAGCTGTCACCGAGAATCAATATTTTGGCAGCTGAATTTTCGGCACAAACCAGGGTCTGAACCAACAATAACAAGACAAAGCTAATGATTGAAAATAATTTTTGCATCTCGGTGCGGGAAGTGACTAAAACTGTCGATACTCCCGATGGCAGTCTCGACATTCTGCAGAATATATCATTGAACGTAGAATACCAGGAAGCACTGGTTATCAAAGGTGCGTCCGGGTCGGGAAAAACCACTCTGCTTGGGCTGATGGCGGGTCTGGATAACATCACCTCGGGCGAAATAGAACTACTGGGCCAGTCGCTCAGCGACAAGACCGAGGAGCAACGTTCGGCTATACGCGCCGGTAAGGTAGGCTTTGTATTCCAGTCGTTTCAGCTCGTGCAGGGGGCGACAGCGCTACAAAATGTCATGTTGCCACTGGAGCTGGGTGGGGCGAATGACGCCGCTGAACGGGCTCTTGACAGCCTGCAGCAGGTTGGGCTCGGACCCAAAAAAAATACCCTGGTTGATCTTTTGTCCGGCGGCGAGCAACAACGAGTATCGATAGCACGGGCTTTTGCGGTTAAACCAGAGATATTATTCGCAGATGAACCGACCGGCAATCTCGACGCCGGAACTGGCCGTCAAATAGCGGACTTGATGTTTCGTCTGCGCGATCAGGCCGGTACTACCTTAATACTGGTAACTCACGAAGCCGAGTTGGCGCAGCGTGGAGATCGGCAGATTTTAATCGAATCCGGCTGCTTGCAGAATCAGGAACAAAGATGAAAATTTCAGGCTTGCCAGTGATTCAGTCGTATTGGCTGATGCTGATCGCCACCGTGATCACCATCGCCATTGTTAACGCCAGCCAGCTGATCACGCAACGTATCAGCCTGTTACTCGATCGTCAGGCCAGCGAGTTGCTGGCTGCTGACCTGGTGGTTATCTCGAACCACCCATTTATCGACGACTACGCGCGTGAGGCGAGTAGAATCGGTTTACAGGTATCGACAACAATCAGTTTAACCACCGCTATCTTTATCGACGACGATGCCCAACTGGTTGAGCTAAAAGCGGTGGATCGAAGCTATCCTCTGCGAGGACAACTGGAAAGGGCCGCAGACCTGGTCGGACACAGGACTAAGGTGAATCAGGGTCCGGCGGCTGGAGAAGTCTGGCTTGATTCCAAGTTGTTTTCATTGCTTGGTGATACGCTGACAATCGGTAGCCTTGGTCTCAGGGCGAGCTGGCTGCTAAGCTATGAACCCGATCGTGGCGGCACGCTGTTCAACCTCGCTCCCAGAATTTTAATGAACCTTGAGGATTTACCCGGTACTGAACTGGTGGTTGCGGGTAGTCGAGTCGAATACCGCCTGTTATTTGCGGGTGAGCAGGATCGAATTGTCGAACTGACTGACTGGTTAAAACCCCGACTCACCGAAGCCGAGCGAATTCAGAATCTGGAAAATGCGCGACCCGAGATGCGCCAGGCGCTGGAACGCACGCGCAAGTTTTTTGCCCTGTCAATTGTTCTGACCCTGGTTATCGCCATGGTAGCCATTGCTATCACGGCGCGATATACCGCTAGCCAGGAGGCACCCAAGATCGCCATGTTGAGGGCCTTTGGTATCTCGCAATCCAGATTGTACCGGTTTTATGCCTGGCAACTGGCCAGGATCTGGATAATCGCAACTTTAATCGGCTTAGCAGCAGGCTGGTTTTCCCAGTTCCCATTGCAATGGACGCTCGATGGCTGGTTCGGCAAATCATTGCCGCAGGTATTTACTATCAGGCCTTTTCTGATCGCCGCTGTTGTTGGTTTTATCAGCCTCGTCGGTTTCAGTCTCCCCTATCTGGTGAATGTCATTGCAACACCGCCGATGCAGGTTTTTCGTCATATCAGTGATCCCCAGTCGGTGCGCCGAAAACTGATGGTTTCAGGCGTGGCGATAGCCTCGGTATTCCTGGTTTTAGTGGTCCTCATGCAAAACTCAATACTGGCCATTGTCACGCTGGCTATCGTTTTACTCGTTGCCCTGTTGTTACCGCTCATTTTTCATTTGATGATCAATCTACTCTTGTCTACAACCCTGTCTCGTTTCTGGATGAGGCAGTATTTACTGAGTCGATTAAAGACCAGTGCGCGCGGAGCGATATTCGTGATGTCTGGCTTCAGTCTGGCGTTGCTGGCGATCCTGCTGATAGTCGTGGTCAAGAATGAATTGCTGGATTCATGGCAGACCCAGTTGCCCGATGATATTCCAAACTATTTTCTGATTAATATCCCGACCGGGAAGGTAAACGGGATAAAGCAGTTTCTGGACGATCGCGAAGTATCTTCATCGGTGGCCTATCCCCTGGTAAGAGCTCGAATGACCCATATCAACGGTCAGGCTGTGGACACAATCGAGTTCAGCGATCCGCGTGCGCATCACCTGGCACGGCATACCTTTAACCTGAGCTATGCCGAAGATTTACCGGACGACAACGCCGTTGTTGAAGGTGAATGGATTGACTCGGCTAACACCCGGGCACAACTTTCGGTAGAACAGGGGTTGGCGAAGACGCTACGGATAGATCTCGGCGATACCCTGTCCTTTAGCGTCGGTAGCGAGCTCTTCGAGGCGCCTGTTACCAACATCCGATCGGTACTCTGGGAAAATTTCAAACCAAATTTTTTTATCATCGCCAACCGCCAGTTAATCGAAGATCTACCTCAAACCTGGCTATTGAGTGCTTTAATCAAGGATGCTCAAAAGTCAGATCTTAAACAACTACTGTCGCGCTTCCCTTCTCTCACCCTGCTCGATATCACCGAGTTGATGGCGCGTATGCGCGGTATCGTCGAGCGTGCCTCGATCGCACTTGAGTTCTTTTTTATTTTTGCCCTTGCTTCAGCATTCATCGTCTTGTTGGCGGCAATTCAGACTGGCAAGCGCGAACGTCAGATGGAATCTAGCCTGCTACGTGCGATGTCTGCCAAAACCAGTCAGTTATATAGAATTAATGTGCTCGAGTTCACCTTGATGGGCAGCTTGGTTGGATTGTTTTCTGCAATGTTTGCAAGCCTCTCAGCATGGTTTATCAGTGATTATTTCTTCGATATCAATTATCAGTTTTCTCCCGCTTTATGGGCCTATAGCCTGTTGTCTGCAGGCCTGATACTGACAATTGCGGGCATCCTGGTAAGCCGAAAGGTCTATAATATTTCTCCAATGAGAATACTGCGAACCTGATGCCAGACCGCATATTGCACGAAGGCGGCGCCTGGACAGTCAACCGATGACTAACGAAAGAGACCAGCTGGTTGAATCTATCAGCGCAAGAATAAACTGGGACGACGACCTGGCGCGCGCGTTGGACTATGCACTCGATGTCGAGCCTGTTGACAAAAGCAGACCGCGTAGTGTCGATGTGGCCAAACGCGTACTCGAAATGGGTACCGACCGCAATACCCTGATCGCCACATTGCTCAGCGACCCGGAATTACAGGGGAGCCTGGGCACCGTTGATATCAAAAAACAGTTCGGTAACAAGGTTGCGCTTTTAACCCAGGGTGTTAATCGACTGAATACCCTGCAGGACTGTAACCAGGCGATATTCAAGACGCCCGAACAGGCCGAAAAACTGCGCCGTTTGTTGATGGCGATCATTTCCGATGTGCGAGTAATGCTGATCAAACTCTGTTATCGGGTGGAACGGCTGAAACTATTGAAACATACCAGCTACGAAGAACGCCGCTGTATCGCGCAGGAAACGCTGGATATATTTGCACCCCTGGCCAATCGACTCGGTATGGGCCTGATCAAATGGGAAATGGAAGACCTGGCCTTTCGGGCGTTGGAGCCACTTGCCTTTAAAAAGATTGCTACCTTGCTCGAACAAAAGCGTAGTGAACGAGAAGTTTTTATTCAACAGTTCACCGTCCAGCTGGCTAGTCTGCTGCTGGAACAGGATATCAGGCACAAGTTAAGCGGACGGGTTAAACACATCGTCAGCATATGGCGAAAAATGCAAAAGAAAAATCTCGAATTTCATGAGCTTTTCGATGTACGGGCGGTGCGGATTCTGGTTGATACGGTAGCCGACTGCTACGCAGTGCTCGGTGTTGTACACACCACCTGGCAACACATCCCGAAAGAGTTCGACGATTACATCGCTAACCCTAAAGAAAATGGCTACCGATCCTTACACACAGCGGTGGTAGCCGATGCCGGGCAGATTGTCGAGGTTCAGATACGTACCTTTGAAATGCACGAAAAATCTGAATTCGGCGTTGCTTCCCACTGGCGCTACAAGGAGGGTGTCAATCTCGATCAACGCATGGAGAATAGTATTTCGGTTATGCGCGATATGCTCGACGGGTCAGCCGAGGATGTCTCGGATGTGATTGCAGAAATATCTACCGAGACGACCAGCGACAGGGTTTATGTATTTACCCCAAAGGGTCAGGTTGTCGATATTCCTCATGGAGGTACACCGCTGGATTTTGCTTATACGGTGCATTCGGAAGTAGGACATCGATGCCGTGGTGCAAAGGTGAACGGACGAATTGTCAATCTCACCAGGCAGTTGCAAACTGGCGATGAAGTTGAAATTTTGACTACCAGAGAAAGTAAACCCAGCCGCGACTGGATGAATAAAAACCTCGGGTTTATAAAATCAGCAGGTACCCGTTCCAAGGTGCGAAGCTGGTTTAATCATCAGGATTTTGAGCAGAATTTGCTGGATGGTAAGGCTTTGTACGATCGTATACTGACAAAATACTCGATTCGCAAGGCCAACTTAAAACAACTCACCGGGCATTTTAAGCGTAAGGATAGTGATCAGTTTTTTGTTGACCTGGGGCGGGGTTTAATTACCTCGGCACAGATAATTGGGTTTTTGCAGGCCGAACCAGAGCGGGCCGATCCATTTAAAAAGCTTAAAAAATCTGAATTGAAATCAGCTAAGACCAGGGAAGCGGTCAGCATTCACGGGGTCGGAAACCTGATGACGCAGTTAGGCCGCTGTTGTAATCCGGTGCCCGGCGATCTGATTATTGGTTTTATTACTATCAATTCGGGCATAACCATACACAAGCATAACTGCCCTAATATGCTTGCCTTACCAGAGGAAAAACGTGCGCGCCTGATTGAAGTAGAGTGGGGTCAGGACACACAATCGGTTTACCCGGTAGAAATTTCCCTGACCGCGTTTCAGCGAACTGGTTTAATGCAGGATGTGAGTACCCTGCTAGCAAACCGCAAGATAAACCTGTTGAATATCAACTCGACAACCAACCAGTTGGAGCAAATGGTTTACACCCGGCTCACAATTGAGATTCATGGGGTCGATGAACTGGTATCGATTATTGATAACCTGGGCCAGATTCCTAATATTCAGGACGTCAAACGCATAGCCTGAGCGATGGTCAAACTGAACCGAAAATTTTGCATTGCACCGATGATGGACTGTTCCGATCGGCACAGCCGCTATTTTCTGCGCCTGTTTTCTAAAAATATTTTGCTATATACAGAGATGATAACCGCCGTGGCAATTATCCATGGAGACCGGGATTACCTGTTGGGATTTAGCAATCAAGAGCATCCAGTTGCGGTGCAAATAGGCGGGTCTGACCCGGAACAACTGTACCGGGTCGCGAGGATTTGTGAAGAGTATGGATACGATGAAATTAATTTAAATTGTGGATGCCCCAGTGATCGGGTGCAGTCGGGTAGTTTCGGCGCCTGCCTGATGGCTGATCCCGGCCGCGTCGCTGATTGCATCAGGGCACTCAGGTCCGGCAGCTCATTGCCAGTTACGGTAAAGCATCGCACCGGTATAGATCAACAGGATGAATACATGATTTTTAGCCAATTTGCCGCAATACAAATCGAGGCGGGCGCCGTGGCGCTGATTGTACATGCACGCAATGCCTGGCTTAGCGGTATCAGTCCAAAACAAAATCGGGAAATTCCGCCATTGAAATATGACTGGGTTTATCGCCTTAAGCAAGATTTTCCTGATACCGAAGTTATTATCAATGGCGGCATAAAAACCCTGGAATCATGCCAGCAACATCTGACGCGGGTTGATGGTGTGATGCTCGGCCGGGAAGCCTACCAAAACCCCTGGGTTTTACATAATGTCGATGCACTGTTATTTGGAGAGCAGTCCCGGCCTAAATCACGGCATGTTCTACTACAGGAAATTTATCCCTATATCGAGCGACAACTGGCACAGGGAATGCCTTTGACCAAAATGATACGCCATATCATCGGTTTATTTCATGGAGAACCCAATGCCCGGCAATGGCGGCGGCACCTGAGTGAAAATGCCTGGCGGAATTCAGCAGGAATTCAGACCCTTTATGAAGCCGAAAGCCTGGTTAACCAGCCCTGAACGTCGGGAGTTGCCCCGCTTAGAGGAAAACCTTTTGCTACTTCCGTTAACTGGTTTTACTGCTAATACTGGTTTTCGTGGTGGTGCACGAAGCCAGGGTAAAGGACAGCTGGGATCAAACTCTGCAGGTTCAGATTTTCGCGATAAATGGTGATGGCAGCAATGCCACGGGGAAATATATCAGGGCTTTAAAACTGGCCAATTTCGCAAATAGACGTAACTGGCGCCATCGCCGCCGTGTTTCGGTTGTGCAGGGCACCAGGCCAGTACGGCTGGCTGTTGTGCAAGCCAATGTCTTACCAGTGGTTTCAGCACCGCATCACTGTCCGAGCGATGGCCCTTACCGTGAATGATAACAAGCATCCTGAACTGTGATGCAAGCGCCTGTTGAAAAAAATGGACCAGTGCGGCAGTTGCTTGATTTTGATTGTAACCGTGCAGGTCGAGACTGTCCTCTATAGTGAGTTGGCCCTGGCGAATTTTACGCTGTAGTTTTTTTTGTATCCCCATATCGAATTGAGATTCCCTGATTCCAGATCGTTGCTGGTAATCGATACTGGCGAAATCAGGATCTAAAGCGGCTGATCGAGACCGGGTTTTTGGCAAGCTGGTCTTTTTTCTTCTGTGACGATAGAGATTGATGCGATCATGTTCGATTTTCTTAACTCCCGTCATCAGATCGGAGAAGTTGGGTTGATCGTTGGTTTTATCGTTCACTAGTGGTTTCAATCTCAGGTAGATAATCCTGCCTATTAGTATACATTAATCCGCATCCCTGCCTGACCCGATGAAACTGGCGATAAAGATACAAATAAGTCACTAGAAGATATTGATTTGGTTTATTATTCTTTTTATTTTTGATACCCAGCGATGCATATTCTTATCACCAATGATGATGGCTACCTCGCGCCCGGGATCCAGATTCTGGCTGAGTACCTGTCGGCAATTGCCGAAATCACCGTTGTGGCACCGGACAGGGACAGGAGTGGGGCCAGTAACTCGCTAACACTTAAGCGCCCAATTCGTGCGTCTTTAACCGAGCATGGTTGGTTTCGTGTCGACGGCACGCCTACCGATTGCGTACACCTGGCAATTTCTGGCTTGCTGGATCACAAACCGGATATGGTAGTTTCCGGTATTAATTCGGGTGCTAACCTGGGGGATGATGTGTTGTATTCAGGTACCGTTGCCGGGGCAATGGAAGGCAGGTATCTGGGTCTGCCGGCAATCGCCGTGTCGTTGGTAGGTAGTCAGCATCATCATTATGAATCGGCTGCTGAAATTACCCGTCAAATCATTCAAAATTTAGTGCGAGATGCGTTGCCTATCGATACTATCCTGAATATTAATGTGCCCGACCTGGCTCTGGATGAAATCGAACCCGTGCAGGCGACACGCCTGGGATTTCGTCACAAGGCTGAATCGATGGTAACCCAGCAGGACCCTTACGGTATGCCTGTTTACTGGGTAGGTCCTCCTGGCGCGGCGCAAGACGCCGGACCCGGCACCGATTTTTATACGGTTGAACACAATCGGGTATCGGTAACGCCGATTCAGATTGATTTAACCCGGCACGAGAGTATCAATCCCCTGCAAAAATGGCTTTCAGCCATGGATTAGTCTGACCAGAATGAACCTAAGCAGCAAGAATCATCAGGGCATCGGCATGACTTCGCAAAGGACCCGCGATCGACTGATCCAGCGTTTGAAAGATCAGGGCATCGACAATGAGAGCGTGCTGGAGGTGATGCGCCGTATGCCGCGGCACCTGTTTGTCGATGAGGCTCTGGCGCACCGGGCTTATGAAGACACGGCATTGCCAATCGGATACGCACAGACTATCTCTCAGCCTTATATAGTGGCGCTTATGACCCAGAGATTGTTAGTTCCGGGTATGCCGAACTCAGTATTGGAAATCGGTACTGGTTGTGGTTATCAGACCGCAGTGTTAGCCAATATTTTTCCACAGGTATATAGCGTCGAACGTATCGAAGCCCTGTACAAAGCGGCGAAAAAAAGACTGGCTGAACTGGATTTGTTTAACGTTCAGCTACGGCACACCGATGGCAACGGCGGCTGGCCCAATCTGAACTATCAGTTCGACCGTATCATTGTCACGGCGGCCTGCAACGAAGTTCCGGAAAATCTGACCACACAGCTTGCCAATGATGGTGTCATGATCTTTCCATTCGATAACGGTCAGGATCAAACCCTGACACAGATTACCAGGACATCGCAGGGACTGGTTAGCAAATCCCTGGAAAAGGTTTCATTTGTACCGATGTTGCCTGGAATCATTTGATGCGATTGTTTGAGAAACTTTACCAGGTGGTTATCAGGTTTGCTCGCTACAAGCATGCGCCCTGGTATTTGTCTGGTCTGAGTTTCTTCGAGTCATTTATCCTGCCATTCCCACCGCCGGACGTCATGCTCGCACCAATGTCGTTAGCGACCCCGGGCAAGGCTATGTACTTTGCCTCGCTGACGCTGGTGAGCTCGGTGATTGGTGGAATTGTCGGATATCTAATCGGTGTTTTTTTATTCGATCAGGTTGAGCCATTACTGCTTCAATGGGGTTATCAGTCGGCTGTCGATACGGTAACCCAATGGTTCGATGCGTGGGGTTTCTGGGCCGTGGTAATCGCCGGTTTTTCACCTGTGCCTTACAAGATATTTACCATTACAGCGGGCGCCCTGGGACTGAGCTTTATACCTTTTGTCATAGCTTCATTTATAGGCCGTGGCGCACGTTTTTTCCTGGTAGCCTGGAGTCTGGCAAAATTTGGTCCGGCGATCGAAACTAAGCTGATTGCTTATATTGAAAGACTGGGGTGGGGCATAGTCGCGGTTCTGGTAATCGCTATCGCGATTTATTATACCTAGTCCATTCCGCCCAATTGAAAATGAAGCTACTTACCCGGGTTTTTACTACTGCATTGATTGCCTGCCTGCTCGTGTCCTGTGGAACCACATCGCAGTCGACGGCGAGAAATGTCGGGCCTGGCTGGTACAGGGTAAAACCAGGTGACACGCTATATTCGATTGCCTGGCGCTATGGTCTCGACTATCAACAGCTCGTACGCTGGAACAATATCCCCGGTAACTATATTATTCAGCCTGGTCAACAGCTAAAACTACTGGGGCCAGGTAGCAAACAAACCGGACAATCGAAAACCATTAAAAGTGTGCCGGGCGGGCAGGCCGATTCAACCCCAAAACAAAAGACTAGCGGCTCGAGTGTTGGCAACACCAGGGTGGTAAAATGGCGCTGGCCAACGGAAGGAAAAGTTTTAAATAGCTTTGCGCTCAATATACTTAGCCAACGAGGCATTGATATTGGTGGGAAGCTGGGGCAACCCATCCATGCCGTGGCGGATGGCAAGGTAGTATATAGTGGTAATGGTTTGGCCGGTTATGGTAATCTGATTATTATTAAACACAACAATACATTTTTGAGTGCTTATGCGTATAACCAGCAAAGGCTGGTAGAGGAAGGAGTGACGGTGAAGGCCGGCAGGCTAATCTCGAAGATGGGACGCCATAATAATGGTTCGCCCCGTTTGCATTTTGAGATTCGAATAAACGGCAAACCGGTTGACCCTTTAAAATATTTACCAAAGCGGTGAGCCTGGGCACCGAATTATGGGGCATCCTGAATGACAAAATCGACCGATTCTTCGCTTATCGAAGAAACTGAAATACCAGCGGAAGAAGTGGTAGAAGATCTGGTAGAAGATCGGGAAAATAGCAAACTCGATAACGGCACCGAAGACGATGGTCACGCTACCATTGTCGAAGCCGGTGACGATAAAGAGGAAATTGCGAGTATTGAAGCTGAAGTCGAGAAACTAGACGAACGACGTAAGACCGATTCTCGAAGAAAGGTTAATTCTCGCCGTGCCGCCGACTCGGACCCCACCCAGCTTTATCTGAAAGAAATCGAAGTTTCACCGCTGCTGACCGCGGAAGAAGAAGTTTACTATTCACGTTTGTCTTTGAAGGG
>JAPUFZ010000165.1 GCA_027293245.1 Gammaproteobacteria bacterium | reverse complement strand
ACCGTTCATCCCCAATTTTCCGCTCGAGCGGACGCGGTTACAACAAGATAACAAATCAGCATTTACCAGTTGCAAGTTCTCATTTTATTCTCTACACTCAGTGAGAAGATAGTGAGAATAAATCAACAGGTGCCATATGCTGACTACACAGGAACACAATACGCTGCAATTCATCCGCCATTACCTGGCGCAATATGGCTATGCGCCGAAGTTCAGGGAAATCGGCCTGGCGATCGGGGTTAATTCGCAGGGTACGGTACATCGCTATGTCCAGTCCCTGGAAGTGAAGGGTTATATTGATCGAGAAAAAGGTAATGCGCGTGGCATGAGCCTGGTTGAATTGCCCCTGGTGAGCCCGCCGACGATACCGCTGGTGGGTAAGATTGCGGCTGGCTTGCCGATCGAAGCGATTGAAGATATTCAGGAACTTAACCTGGCGGAAATGTTCATGGGTCCCGAATTGTTCGCCCTGCGGGTCAGTGGTGATTCGATGATGGATGTCGGAATTCTGGACAACGACTATGTCATTATTAAAAAACAACCTGTCGCTAACGATGGCGATATTGTCGTCGCGATGATCGACAAGGTCGAGGCCACGCTGAAGCGATTCAAACGTACCAGTCAGTGGGAGGTTGCGTTAATTCCGGAAAATGCTGATATGGAGACCATGGTTTATGCCGCGGAACGGGTCAATATTCACGGTATCCTGGTCGGTCAGATGCGGAGTTATCGCTAATTCTTTTTAAATTCCACAGCAACCGAAATCAGTCGCTAAATCGAATACTTTCTATACAAGATGAGAAATGAAACGCGATTTGTATTAGTGCTGTTCTAAACCTTCATTGGTAACCGGCACTGCTGAATTTTGCGCAGCATTTCACTCATAATTTTTGGGTTGCCGGAGACGACCTGACCCAGTTCAAGATATTTATCGTTACCCTCGTAATCGGTAGTGATGCCTCCGGCTTCGCGCACGATGAGGGCGCCGGCGGCAATATCCCAGGGCTTGAGTCCGGATTCCCAGAATCCGTCGAGTCGGCCTGCCGCGACATAGGCGAGATCGAGCGCCGCCGATCCGGCACGCCGTATGTCGACTGCCGTGGAAAAAAATTCACTAAAAATCTTCACAAATTCATCCAGCTGATCGTGATTTTTGAATGGAAAGCCAGTGCCGAGCAGGGCGCCCTGAGTTGACTTGATCCGGCTGACTCGAATTCGTTTATTGTTTAATATCGCACCGTCGCCACGACTGGCGGCAAAAATTTCCTGTTTGATCGGGTCATAGATAACGGCATGCTCGAGACGGTCTTTGTGCTGGCAAGCGATGGATACCGCAAAATGCGGAAACCCGTGCAAATAATTGGTGGTGCCATCGAGCGGATCGATTATCCATCGATAATCTTCACCGCCTTTAATTTCGCCTGACTCTTCGGCGAGTATGCCGTGCTCAGGATATGAACTCAGCAGGGTCTCGATCACTTTCTCTTCGGCCTGCCGATCCACTTCGCTGACAAAATCGTTAGGGCCTTTAACCTCGATCTGAAGGTCCGATAACTTGTTCATTTTACGGACAATATGATCACCTGCACTTCGCGCGGCTCGAATTGCAATATTCAACATGGGTTGCATGGTGTAGCTGTCCGGTGGGGTCAATCGTGGCGCGCAGTCTAGCAAACAGCCCTCGATTAAACCAGAATTAGATAGCTTAAAACGGGAGTTCGTTTTCAGTGGTCAGCCTGGCCACTTACGGATATCCTAGCTGCTGTGAATCTAGCGAATATTGACATAGTTATGGTAGGGACGACCCACCCGGGTAATATCGGTGCGGCCGCCAGGGCAATGCACAATATGAGCGTTTCCAGTCTTGTACTGGTAGAACCGAAGTGCCCGATAGGCGAGATTGCCTATGCACGTGCCTCGGGAGCCAGCGCGATTCTGGACAACAGGCGTACTACTGCGAGCCTGCAGGAGGCAGTAAGAGAATGCAGCCTGGTGATTGCCTCGAGTGCGCGCATACGATCTTTACCCTGGCCGGAAGTGACACCGCAGCAAACAGCGGAAAAAATTCGTGAACTGGACGCACAAACTCGAGTTGCGCTGGTATTTGGGCGCGAACATTCAGGATTAACCAATGCAGAATTGCAGCTTTGCCATTACATGGTCAATATTCCAGCCAACCCCGAATTCAGTTCGCTCAACGTTGCCGCTGCGATTCAGGTGTTGTGTTACGAGATATTCAAGATGAACGCGAACCCGGTTGAAGACCGGCAGGCAATTGCCCGGGAATGCGCGGCTACCAGCCATGAAATCGAAGGTTATTTTCGACACCTCGAGCAGGTACTGACGACCACACAATTTCTCGATACTGAAAATCCTGGTTTGCTGATGCAAAGATTGCGGCGTCTATATCAACGGCTTGAAATGACCAGGAGCGAAGTCAATATTTTACGCGGTATCCTCAGCTCAGTGGAAAAGTACAGGTCCAGGTCCGAGTAATCGCCGTATTTGAGACTCAGTAAAACGGTCTAATTTACCGCCCTGGTAAAATTCCGGCAGTTACAAATTGTTACAATACCTTACCTGACTGAAAAGCTTGCCGCGGCGTCTATAGGTATTCTTACGATCGTTACTAACTAAATCCTGGAGCAGGAAATGAAAAAATCGACAAAGATCATAACGGTCGCTATTTTGGCGCTTGGTGTAACCTCGGGTGTATTCGCCTATGGCGCGCACACAGCATGGAGAATGAGTCCCGAGGACAAGGCAGAGTACGTGACAGAGAAAATTACTCAGAAACTGGAACTGAACGCGATGCAACAGGGAAACTTGCGCGCCCTGTCAGCCAATCTAATACAGGTAATGAGCGATGTTCGGTCGGACCGAAAGACGCATATGGAATCGCTTCAACAGCTGTTGTCTGAACCGACACTGGATCAGGCCAGGGCTTTACAAATGATTCAGCAAAAGACCGCAATGATCAACGCAAAAGCACCCGGGATCATCGCCTCACTGGCCGGCTTTCTTGATTCGCTTGACAGTGAACAAAAGATTGCGCTGAGTGAACACTTTGGTGATCACACGCGCCAACATCACGAGCGCAATCACAATTAGATTTTCTCGGTGGTTAGCCTGGCAAAAGCAACTTCGACTGTCTGGAGTTGCTTTTTGCTATTATGATTGAGGATAACCCTGGTGTATTCCGAGCCTGAGATAAATGAGAAAGCTATTATTAATCGATGATGACGAAAAACTTGCAGAGCCCCTGCAGGTTTATTTTTCCAGGTTCGATCTCCATCTTGAAAATGAAACCAGGCCCCTGGAAGCCATCGATCGACTTCGAACCGAGAGGTTCGAACTGGTAGTGCTCGATGTCATGTTACCGGGGATTGATGGTTTTGAGACCTGTCGCAGAATTCGTCAGTTCAGTGATATTCCTATTATCATGCTGACCGCCAGGGGAGAGGTAATGGACCGCGTGGTCGGGCTGGAGCTCGGAGCAGATGATTACCTGCCCAAGCCCTTCGAGCCACGTGAACTGGTGGCCCGTATCCAGAATATTTTGAAGCGTAGTAAAGAATCCAGTCATCGCGAGCAGTTCGAGATCGGGGATATCCGGATTGACCTGATTAAAAAACTGGTCGAGAAAAATGGCAGGAGCGTCGATGTCACCTCAACCGAATTTAGTTTGCTGGCATTATTAATTCAAAACCAGAACCGGGTTTTCAGTCGCGACGATATCATGAACGAACTCAGGGGCGTCGACGCAAATCTATACAGCCGGGCCATCGACGTGCTGGTCAGTCGTTTACGCCACAAGTTGCAGCGACCGGAGCTAATCAGGACGGTTCGTGGTGCCGGCTACCAGTTTGTTAGCCGATAATGCTCAGCAGCCTGCGACGCTATCTTCGGATTAAACGCCAGAGCCTGATTTTCAGGCTGTTGCTTTATTTTGTGATTTCGATGGTTATCGTTGCCATCATTTTGAGTATTAGTTTCACCAGCCGAATCAAACCCCACCTTAAAAACGACCTGTTGCCAAACCTGGCGCGTTATATCGAGTATGTGGTAGACGATATTGGTTCACCACCAGACCTGGAGAAGGCCAGGTCCCTGGCTTTCGAATTGCCGTTCGAGATACGCATCGAAGGCCCGGGAACCGATTGGTCATCGCAATCGAATATCCAGTCGATCAGTACCCACGAGTTAGAACGGGCGCCGCTGCCTTATCAAAAATATTATATAGGCGCCGAGCACGACAGTTTTTTTGTGATGGTGGATAAACAGGGATTTAGTTATCTATTTGTCGTAGATAGTGACTTGCACACCGGATCACGCAAACGCCACTGGATCCTGTTTATATTGCTGGGCGGAACGCTTTTTGGTCTCTATGCCGTTATTCGACGGATGTTTCGACCCATCGCCAGGATTTCACAACAAGTGAGTAAAATTGGTGCAGGCGAACTCGACGCTGCGATCGAGCTTCGAGGTGAGGATGAGCTGGCGCAGTTGGCCCGGGGTATCGACAGGATGTCACAACAAATAAAAACCATGCTGGAAAGCAAGGCTGGCCTGTTACTCGCCATTAGTCATGAATTGCGATCTCCTATTACCCGTATGCGCGTCAACCTGGAGTTGCTCGATGATAGTGATACGCGAAAGTCGTTGATTGAAGATGTCAGGGAAATGGAAGCATTGGTGTCGACTATTGTTGAGTCGGAAAGACTGAATACCAATCACGCGCCACTTAACAGGGTTAAGCTGGATATGGCCGAGACCATTAATGAGGTATTAAAGGATTATTTTGCCGAAGACGGTATCAGGCAGGAAATGGTTCCCGTGGTTGGTTATTTTGATCAGCTGCGGGTTCAACTACTGGTTAAAAATTTGCTCGACAATGCCTGTCGTTACTCAATCGGCAGTGATATCCCGGTTGAGATAAAACTGCAGCGGCAAGCCGATTTCCTGATCATGGAAGTGATTGACCACGGCCCGGGTATCGATGCAAGTGACCTGGAACATATCACCGAGCCATTTTACCGCGCCGACACCGCTCGACAACGCAGCACCGGCGGTTATGGGCTGGGGCTGTATCTATGCAAATTGATCGTTGAGGCCCACGCTGGGGCGATAGAAATTCAAAGCAGTCCAGGCCAGGGCACCAGGGTGATAGTGCGGTTACCGATATCGGTTGATGCGGGTTAAATAAATCTCTGCTAATAGTTGACCATTTTAGTCAGGATTGTATACTTTGGCTAATTGTCATCATACTTACTGATTAATATGCGTTTATCGACGAAAAGCAGGTACGCGGTAACTTCACTGCTGGATATGGTCCTACATTCTGACCAGGGTCCGGTTTCACTGGCTGATATCTCTGTGCGCCAGGGTATATCCCTGTCTTATCTGGAACAGTTGTTCGCGAAAATGAGACGCAACAATCTGGTGGTTAGCACACGCGGTCCGGGTGGCGGTTATAGCCTCGAAAACTTGCCTGAAAATGTCTGCATTGCAGATATCATCAATGCAGTGGACGAAAAAATGAACGTCACCAATAAGGATAGTATGGCCGGTTCGACCAACTTCGAGCCCTGCCTGACCGAGCAATTATGGGAAGAACTGAGTGAACAAATTCAGAACTACCTGACTACTATTTCGCTCGCGGACATGATTCAAAATGAAGAAGTTATGGCACTTTCGCGGAGTCACGATCTACGCCAGAAACCCAGTAAT
>JAPUFZ010000164.1 GCA_027293245.1 Gammaproteobacteria bacterium | reverse complement strand
CAGATCAACATACCGCGCGACTACTGGACCAAGGTCATAGATATCGAACTGCCGCAACCTATCAAGCTGGAACGCTCTCCCGGAGGCGCCGACGCGATAGCCCATGCGGCTGAGCTGTTATCGCAGGCAAAATTCCCGGTTATCCTGAACGGCGCCGGAGTCGTGCTTGGCGGAGCGATCGAAGCCTCGAAGGCCCTGGCCGAACGCCTCGATTCCCCGGTTTGCTGTAACTACCAGCATAACGATGCTTTCCCCGGGTCGCACCCGCTCGCCGCGGGTCCTCTAGGCTACAACGGCTCCAAGGCGGCTATGGAACTCATCGCCAGGGCTGATGTAGTGTTGGCGCTTGGCACCCGCCTGAACCCCTTCTCGACCTTGCCGAGTTATGGCATCGACTATTGGCCGAAAGATGCCAAAATCATTCAGGTGGATATCAACGCGAGTCGAATCGGGTTGACCAAGAATGTCGACGTCGCCATCCAGGGTGATGCGCGCCAGGTAGCGGAGCAAGTGCTGGACCAGCTTTCCGATAATGCCGGCGACGAAGGTCGTGAGGCAAGACGCGAGTTAATTGCCGACACCAAAACCCGCTGGCAGCAGGAATTGGCAGAAATGGTACACGAGGCTGACGACGACCCCGGGATCACCTGGAACCAACGCTCGCGCCAGGCGGAGCCGAATCGCATGTCCCCGCGCCAGGCCTGGCAGGCTATCATGCAGGCCATGCCGGAGAACGCGATGATTTCTTCCGACATCGGCAATAACTGCGCTATCGGTAACGCCTACCCGAGCTTCGAACAAGGACGCAGGTACTTCGCTCCGGGCCTGTTCGGTCCTTGCGGATACGGTTTACCGTCTATTCTCGGCGCCAAGATCGGCTGTCCCGATGTACCCGCTATCGGTTTCGCCGGCGATGGCGCCTTCGGCATCGCGATGAACGAAATGACTGCCTGTGGCCGCAACGACTGGCCGGCAATCACCATGGTGATTTTCCGCAACTACCAGTGGGGCGCGGAGAAGCGCAACACTACGTTATGGTACGACGACAATTTTGTCGGCACCGAGCTCAATGTCGGTGTCGAATACGCGAAAATCGCCGAAGCCTGCGGGGTCAAGGGTGTGAAAGCAGAAACCATGGAAGATTTGACTAGTGCGCTCAGCACCGCGGTCAGGGAACAAATGGAAGATAACCTGACCACCTTTATCGAGGTTGTGCTCAACCAGGAGCTGGGCGAGCCCTTCCGTCGAGATGCGATGAAAGCCCCGGTTGCGGTTGCCGGAATCGAGGCGAGCGATATGATGCCCCAGCAGGGCGGTTAGGCCGGGCAAATTAACGGTCGACCCGTAGCTGATTCAGTTACGGGCTCCTTATATCGATTTAGCCGCTGCACTCATGTTGCGCAACTTTGCCATTGCCAGTTCCCGTCCCAACAGCGCCAGACCGCAGTCCGGTGCCGCGATCAGGCGATCGGCGTCTATGTGGTCCAGGGCCTGCGTTAAACGTTGCCTGATTTCATCTACAGTTTCGACCTGGCTCCTGGCTATCGCGACAACGCCAAATATCACCTTGGTGGTTTTCAGTTTTTCCAGTAAGGATAAATCGTTATGCCGATGCGCATCTTCAAATGAAACTGCATCGATGCTGGAATGCTCTATCGCATTGGCAATCGCTAAGTAGGAGTTCGGATCTGCTTTCGGATAGTCCTCGCTATCCAGTTTATCCGGATAGCCACAACACATGTGTACGGCTCTTTGCACATGATCGGGGCAACCATGAAATGCCCTCTCCAGGTTGTCGAAACCATAATCCAGTGCGGCCTCGGGTTTACGCGCAAATAACGGCTCATCAATTTGAATATACCGGCAACCTGCTTCTGCCAGCGCCAGCACCTCAACATTAAGCGCCTCGGCGATATCACGCCCGAGCTTTTCGGGATCATGGTAATAGGCGTCGCTATTGGTATCGGATATTGTCATCGGCCCGGGCATGGTAATTTTGACCGGCCGCTCGCTACAGGACTGGGCGCGTTGCCAATCCTTTACCAGAAACTGAGCCCTGATCGATACCGGACCCACAATGGTGGGTAGTTTTGCCTCGTAGGCTCCGCCGCGTACCGCCTTCCTGGTCAAATGGCTAAAGTCGAATCCCAGCAGGTGCCGGCAGTGATAGTGAATATAATTCTCGCGTGGAATCTCACCATCGGTCGGTATGTCTATACCGCAGGCGATTTGATCAGCAACCGCTTCGGCCACGCCCCTGGTGATAATCGCTTCGGCATCCGGGCCAAGATCAGCCATCGCTTTTTCCCACAAAGCGGTTGGGTTCGCGTTATCGGGCCCGTCGGCATGGTTAAACCAGTCGGGTAATTTAACATAGTCGGGTTTGGGGTAAGCACCGATACAGGTGGTTTTAATAGACACTTATAAGCCTCAAAGTTGAGAAGGGACGGTGTTAAGGTAGGCTCATTATTTTACATTTCCTCAATCATGGATTCAATATAAACCAGGCGGCTAGCCGTCTCAGCCCGGTAACTTGCTAATACAGTAGGGTAGACTCCGGGTCGAAAAAACCGGCCGGATCATAGCGGACAGGCTAATCCCGGCCTTTGAACTGCCCGTTGTCCCGAACCGTTTGAATGATGATTTCGATCATATCGAATTGGGATTGGTTGCTGATATCCTCGAAGTAGACATGACTTGGCCAGGGTTTCAGAATGTTGTTATCTTCCGGCAGGTCAATTGTTTCGCAGACCTGCTTGATAGCGGAAACAAATTGGTCGGCAGTTTCGTGTATTTCCTGTTTGGCGATGTCCAGGTCAGGGATGCTGTTGCGGTCAATTTGCGAGGCACCGATGCCGGTGGTCAGAGGCACGCCACGTTTGATGGCCTGTTCTTCGTAGAAAGACAGCGGCACCTTGTCGGCCTCGAGCCGGATGATGAAATCGCGGCAAACGCTGTGTTTCAAATCGGTCAAATGTGACAGATCGATGCCTCCGGTGGTGGCCGCACCGGAACTTCGGCGACGTGTGGCGCCGCGGTTCTTCTTTCGCGCCTGGGTGACGTAATCGCCGCGGTAATTGGCGTCAAACACGCGGTCAGCCCAGGGCTGTCCATCTATCATGTGGCTGATCGAGCGGATGGCCATGTTTTTGCAATTGTCCGGCCCGATGAAGAAGGGCGAACCGGAGGCGTCGGACAGCTCGATCCAGCCGTTTGGAAACTCACTGATAAAGTGGTCAATCCACGGGCCGAGGACCTGATCGGCCAGGTGATCCAGCAGATCGTTGACGAAATCCGGTTCATGTACAACGTTTTCCAACAGCGGTTCCTGACCGTAAATATCGGCGGCAAGGCTGTATGGGGCAGAAATTTGCAACAAAGGTTCCATCCCTGTCAGCCGTTCGGTAACGCGCAGGACATCGTTAATGATTTTGGGGATGCCGGTGTTGAAGTCGGGGGTGGTGAGCGATTGCCAGGTATCGCGGGTGATCAACACTTTGTCAGGATCGGAGCCCGGGGGAAATTTGTCAGGATACATCATCACCTGTCCAATGGCCTCGCAAGAAAAGGCATAGAGGGCCCAGGTCATGTAAAGCTTGTCTATGCCAAGCAGACGGCTGGCAATCAAATTAGCGCGTACATAGCGTTCCGGGTTTGTCTTGTAATACTCGGCGGATTCGATGCCGTAGAGTTCGTGCAGGATGCTGAGAGCCAACATATGCACCGAAGCAGATACATGGACGGCATTTGTCGGGGCGGGCACTGCGAAATTCGCGTCAAAGTCGCCAGCAATTGCCGCATCAAAAATGGCGCGCATGTCCTGTTCTGCTTCAGCGTCACCGGATTGCCAGCGCGACAAAAGATGAAGTCCTTCAGGAAAATCGAGAATGTCAGTCAGGGGAAAGCCTCTTTTGCTGTGTTATTTACTGTCTTTGAAATTGAGTTACACTCTAGTCGGAACCCGCGTCTCCCCAGTTACTATACCAACACTTATCGAAATACATTACCATTGGGTTTTTGAGTAGCGATAGTACCAAACAGTGAGTTGTTATAGTGCCAAAACAAATTTCGACCTTTCCGTGCCGTGTGGCCGGCTCCGAAACCCTTATCCGACAGTAACTATTCGGGCTGTTGGCCCGAACAAATCAAACAGACTTTCCCATCCCTACAGGCAGTGTCCATGTCCGAAGAATCGCCAAGAATCTCAAGCGCTACCCATGACGCTCTGAATACAGCATCGCAATTAGCGATGTCATATTTTAGAAAACCGGTATCGTTTGATGTCAAACCCGACGATTCGCCGGTCACTATTGCCGACCGTGAAATTGAAGCGGCGATTCGAAACCTGCTGGGTGAACGTTTCCCCGGTCACGCTATTTATGGAGAAGAACAGGGACGAAGCAGCGGAGACGGCGGAACCTGGGTCATAGATCCTATCGACGGCACCAAGAGCTTTTTGCTGGGAAATCCGCTATTCGGTTGCCTGGTCGGTTTTGTCGAAGACGGAGTCGTGCAGGCGGGTGGGCTGGCGATGCCGGCATTGAACGAAATCTGGTATGCCGACAGGACGACGCCGACAAAACTAAACGACGCGATCTGCCATTCAAGCCAGTGCCAGGACCTTTCGATTGCAAACTTACTGACTTCTTCACCCGACTTTTTCAATGCGGATGAACTGCTACGATTTGAAAACCTGAGTAAACAACTTAGATACCGGCGCTACGGCGGCGATTGCTATACCTATGCCATGTTGGCCGGTGGCTGGGTAGACCTGGTGGTTGAATCAGGCCTGTATCCATTCGATTACCTGCCGTTGGTGCCAATCGTCGAGCAGGCCGGCGCTGTCATCAGCGACTGGCAGGGGAATACACTGGGTTTACACTCCGGCCCACAGGTTATTGCCGCGGCTACCCCGCAATTGCACGAGGCAGCCCTGGAATTCCTGAACAACCCTGGTTAATCATCAATCCACTCTGCATATTCGTCAATCTCGACAACCGTCGGCCTGTCGGCTTTAAATGCCTGGCGCACAATTTCGACTAGTTCGGCGTGACTATGTGGTTGCCGCCACAGGCAACGACAGGATTGCACCAGTGTCGAAAACTCCGGATTGAGATTATCGACTGCCAG